>PKTY01000149.1 GCA_002869725.1 Desulfuromonas sp.
CTGGTGCATCAGCCGCCAGCGCAGCTGGGGGGTGCCGATCACCATCTTCTATTGCGCCAGCTGCCGTGAGGCGATGACTGACGGCAAACTCATGCACCATGTGGCCGATCTCTTCGAGGAGACGGGTAGCGATATCTGGTTCGAGAAGGAGGCTGCCGAGCTGATGCCGGCCGGCACTGCTTGTCCTTCCTGCGGTGGCGGTGAATTCGTCAAGGAGACCGATATCCTTGATGTCTGGTTCGATTCGGGAGTTTCCCACGCCGCGGTTCTGGAAAATCGGGACTATCTCAAGACGCCTGCTGACCTCTACATGGAAGGCAGCGACCAGCATCGCGGTTGGTTTCATTCCAGTCTGCTCGCTTCCGTCGGTACCCGCGGCGTGGCTCCCTTCAAGGCGGTTTTGACCCATGGTTTCGTGGTCGACGGCCAGGGCAAGAAGATGTCCAAATCGACCGGTAACGTGGTCGCCCCTGATGAAATTATCAAGAAGTTCGGCGCTGAAATACTGCGCCTGTGGGTGGCGGCTCAGGACTATCGGGACGATATCCGCATCAGTCAGGAAATTCTGCAGCGCATCTCCGATGCTTACCGGCGGATTCGCAACACTGCCCGTTATATTCTCGGCAATGTCCACGACTTCGATCCGGCCACGGACAGTGTCGCCGATAGTGATTTGCTGGAGATCGACCGCTGGGCCCTCGGTCAACTGGAAGATCTGGTCGTCCGGGTGGAAAAATCCTACGATGACTACGAGTTCCACGTCATTTACCATGCAGTGCACAACTTCTGCAGCGTCGAGATGAGCTCCTTTTATCTCGATGTGCTCAAGGACCGGCTGTACATTTCGCCGCCCACAAGTCTGGCCCGGCGCAGCGCTCAGACCGCCATGTATCGGATTCTTGATGCCTTGACCCGACTTGTGGCTCCGGTGCTGTCTTTTACCGCCGAGGAGATCTGGCAGCAGCTGCCCGGCGACCGGGAAGAGAGTGTGCATCTGGCCCGCTTCCCCCGCTTTGAAAACAGCCTGATCGATACCGCACTCAATGAGCGTTACCAGCAATTACTAGCGGTTCGTTCCGATGTGAGCAAGGCACTGGAACTGGCGCGCAACGAAAAGTTGGTTGGCCATTCCCTTGATGCTCGCGTTTTGATTGAGGCGCCGGCAGGGCCGGTGGCCGAGCTGCTGGAAAATTATCGCGAGGAGCTGGCTACGCTGTTTATTGTTTCGCAGGCAGAACTCACCACTAACCTGGAAAGCTCCCAGGTTGGCGAGGCCGTGCCCGGACTTAAGATTCGCATCGAAAAAGCTCAGGGCGATAAATGCGAGCGTTGTTGGAACTATTCGGTCACCGTTGGTGCCGATGATGCCCATCCCGGCGCCTGTCAGCGTTGCCGGGAGGCGTTGGCAGCCTCATGATGATTAATCGGTTGCGGCTGGCTCTGCCTATTGCCGGGCTGGTGGTCTTCTTCGACCAGCTCAGCAAGGTCACCATCGACCGACGCTTCGCTCTCTACGAGTCTCTGGAGGTGGTGAAGAACTTTTTTCATATTACCTATGTGCGCAATAAAGGGGCAGCCTTCGGCATGTTCGCCGACGGCGCCTTTCGCTTGCCATTCTTTATCTGTGTGTCTTTGCTGGCGGTGGTCGGTATCCTCTGGTATCTGCGCCAGGTAGAGGATACTCAGCGAGGGCAGCAGATCGGTTTAAGCTTGGTGCTCGGTGGTGCCTTAGGCAACCTGGTGGACCGGGTGCGGCTCGGCGAGGTCATTGATTTTCTCGATGTGCACTGGTACCAGTACCACTGGCCAGCCTTCAACGTGGCCGATATCTCTATTTGTGTCGGGGTAGGGTTGCTGTTGCTTGGGTTGTGGCAAGCGGAGCGGAAAACCAAACGGGTTTGATCCCTGGATAGAAAATGACGAAGCCGCCCCGAGATATTCTCTCGGGGCGGCTTTGCATTGAGCTCGGTTTGACGTTTATAGGTTGAGTGCCATCAGCCATGAGCCGACCACCAGTGCTGCGGCACTTAATCCGGCCAGCAAATTGCTCCGCCTGTTGACCTTCGGCAGGGACGGCCAAAACAGGCTGCTCAGCCAGCCGAGGCCAAGCCCGGCGACAAAGCCCCATAGTTGACCGCCGATATCGGTTAATTGGCCGCCGCTGCCGATGAGCCCCAGCAGCGCAAGGGCTGCGGCCAGAGGTAGGGGCCAGCGGTGCCGCAGGGAGTGACGGTGATGGCGGGCGCTGCGTACCGCCAGGATAGCGACGGTGCCGA
>PKTY01000215.1 GCA_002869725.1 Desulfuromonas sp.
CTGGTAGGACTCCAGGACCAAACTGAACTTGCTGTCGATATCTTCCAGGATCATTTCAAGATGCTCTTTTTCCATACTCTCCTCCTCGTCAATATTGCATTGGTACTATTCATTGCATTTCACGGGTTCCCCTCACCCGCCCTCCGGATGAGGGGAATTACTTTCTTTGTTCCTATCAACCCCCCCCGTAAGAATGCAGGCCGGAAAGGACCAGGTTGACGCCGAGATAGCAGAAGATGGTGGCCGCAAAGCCCAAGATCGACAGCCAGGCAGCGCGGCGTCCGACCCAGCCGCGGGTGAAGCGGGCGTGGAGGAAGGCGGCGTAGATGAACCAGACGATCAGGCTCCAGGTCTCCTTGGGGTCCCAGCTCCAGTAGGTTCCCCAGGCGTAGTTGGCCCAAGCGGCACCGGTGATGATGCCGAGGGTCAGCATCGGGAAACCGACCATGATCGCCTTGTAGTTGATGTCGTCGAGGATCTTGGTACTCGGGAACATGCCGAGGATCCCGCCGATGGGGTTGTTGCCGGCGGCCTCTTCCTTGCCGACCTTGATCACGAACATGATCGACACTCCGCAGGCGACGGCGAAAGCGGCATAACCGATGAAGCAGGTAATGACATGGTAGGTTAGCCAGTTGCTCTGCAGAGCCGGCACCAGCGGCGCGATGGTATCGTCGAGCCCCCACTGGGCCCAGATCATGCCGGCAAAGGCAAAGGGGATAACAAAGGCACCGACCGCCCGTTGTTTGTACTTGAGGTCGAACAGCAGGTAAATGAGCAGGATCGACCAGGCGAAGAAGACTACCGACTCGTAGAGATTGGAAAGCGGTGCCTGCTCGTAGCCTATGGCATAGGCTTCGCGCCAGCGCAGGCCGATGGCAAGGGTATTGGCGACTAAACCGAGCCAACTGATCACGGTCGCAGCAAAACCGATATTGTCGTTTTTCGATGCGATGTAGAGGATAAACACCACCATGGCGATGAAATAGGCGCCGGTGGTCAGGTTGAAAAAGAGTGAGCTGGTCATGCGGGTTCTCCTTGAACGGACCTTATGGTCGGGGTCAGGACTTCAGGGTTTCGTGAACGTCTTTTTTCAGTTCGTCGAAATAAAGGGTAAAGGCCGGCTGGTTGCGATGAGCGCTGCCACCAATCTTGACGCCGACCCCTTTGTCAATCGGCTCGATGGTGGCCCAGATACGCCGGTGCGACCAGAAGAATGCCGTCAGCGAGCCGACCACCATCAGGAAACAGCCGAGCCAGACCACCCAGACTCCGGGATCTTTGGCCACCTGCAGGCCGGTGTAGTAGCGCTGGTTGGCTTCGAGCAGGCTAAAGCTGAAATCGCCGCCGCGACGAACATCGAAGTCGGGGAAATTCTGCAGCACGATAAACGGGTTGCCGTGGCTGCCGTCGGCACCGTTAATGTGCATCTGTACCGCCGGGCCAAAGTTGTCATAGTTCGGGGCAAACTGGCTGACCGCGAACGAGCGGCCACCGGGAAGCTGCACATGCTGCCCCTGGCGGGCCATGACCTCTAAGGTCTGTCCGGTCTCTTTCACCTTGACCCGAAAACGGAAAGTCGGATCGCCGGCCGGGCCGTAGCTCGACTGGTAAAAGGTCAACCCCTTGTAGGAGAGGGGGTCGTTGACCTCGATGGTCTTCTTGAGAATCTCCTGGCCGTTTTCGAGAACCACCAGGTCACTGGTGAACTCCTTGGGCCGGCCCCCGCCCTCGTAGAACTCGACCTCGAACTTGTCACAGCGAATTTCGAAGCCAATATCGATGGGTTCCTGACCGGCGCGGGGCCAGACTTCCTTGATGGAGGAGCCTTCGACAATGTTGATGTAGGCCTTGTATCCCCAGACATTGCCGATCATCGCGCCGATGAAGATAATCAGAATCGAGGCGTGGGTCACATAGACCCCGAAACGGGCATATTTGCCTTTTTCGGCAAAGAGGTGGAACTTGCCATCCTGTTCGGTCACAGTCGGCGCCGTGAAACGCTTACCCAGCAGAGCCACCATCTGGTCACGAACGGTCTCGATGCTCCCCTTGGCCACGACTTCTTCGCGGTTGGAGAAGGTGCGGAACAGGCCGTCATCGGCAACAAACCTCGGCTGGTGAACAATCTTCCAGATGCCGGGGAAACGCTTGATGGAACAGCAGATCAGATTGACAGCGAACAGCCCCATCAGAGAGAGGAACCACCAGGAGTGGTACATATCGAAGAACTGCAGAGCGTTGAGGAATTTGTAGGTCGACTCGCTCATCCC
>PKTY01000045.1 GCA_002869725.1 Desulfuromonas sp.
AGTTGCCCGGTGAGTGCCATCTAGGCTCCCTGAGCCCGGCAAACACACATTTCCAAAAAGAAGAGGGGAGCCCAAGATGGGCTCCCCTCTTCTTTTTGGGATAGATGAGAAGCGAATCTGCCGCGACAGATTCACTAGGGATCACATGTTGCTCGGCTTTGAATCGACCAGCTCGATGTTGATGTTGGCAATTCCCTCCGGCAGGTCGCGGAAGACCACGGTAAAGGGGATCTTTGCCTTGGCTGCCACATTCATGTTCGAAAGGCTGTCACCAAACTGGTTGTTCATGGCCTCCTCAATCTTGGCATACGACATTTCGCGCAACCTGTTCTCATCCAGGAAGTTGCCGCAGAAAACCGTCTGTTGTTTAAGGTTCTTCCCCCGATCATCAAGCAGCACACCCTTGATCGTGATCGCGGAGCGGGATGACTTGTCTTTATTGATGGCCTCTCCCTGAACGACCAGCAACTGCCCGGCATGCTTGTTGGTCACATAGCTGGTCGAGGTAATACTGATATCGATCTTGACTGGCTGCTCAACATCGGCAGGCTGGGAAAGATAGGGCTGCAGAAACGGGACCTGGCGAGCAAGGATCATCAGGTCCTGGCGATACAGATAACCAGCAGCGCCGGCCAAACCAGTCAAAACGATCAGCAAAAGCGCAACTGCGGCGGCAGAACTCTTCTTCTTCGACTTCCCGCCCCCCTTCTCGCTATCTTCCGGTGGACTCGACGGCCGTGACGGAGAGCGGCGTGGCGGTGCTGGCTGTTCCACGTCCAGCTCGACCTTCTCCTGGCTCTGGGTGGCAACCGACACATCCTCATCGACACTGAGAGCGGGGACTGAACCGGCATCGTCATCCGAAAAATCAAATTCGCCAAACTGAAGCTCGTCCTTTGGCTTTTCTTCCTCAGCAAAAGGGTTTTCCGAATCAAAGCTTGGCTCATCAAAGGCTAGAGGCTCATCAGCTCCCGTCGCCCCCTCAGCCCAATCCGTCTCCAAGGATTCAGCTTCGAAACCAGCTTTGTCCTCGAAACCGAACTCTCCGGATTCCTCCTGTTCGCCGAAATCGAAATCCCCTCCCTCGGCTTCAACCTGTGCCGTCTCCGCTCCACTTTGTTCGGCGTCGTCAAAAGCAAAGGCTGAAGGCTCGGACTGCTCATCGCTGTCAAAATCGAAATCAGCAGGCCCGCTTTCGTCGGTTGCGACAGGTTGCTCATCAAAATCGAATTCCGAAGGCCCGGCCTGCCCCTCGCCAAATTCGATCTCCCCGAAGGAGCTCTCCTCGCCAACCGCGGGAGAGTCCTGTTCGTCGGGAGGCAGGCTCGTTTTCTCCTCACCGAAGTCAAACTCCGCAGAGTCGTCTCCGGGCAACGACGCATCTTGCGACTCCCCTTGCTATTTATCAGGCTGTTGCTCCCCGGAAAAATCGAAGTCCGAGTCAGACTGTTCATCGTCAGCGCCAGTGTCGTCCCAGCCTTGCTGATCCGTTTTCTCTGAGGAGTCCGAAGATTCGTCTAAAACTGTGCTCCAGTCGCTATCCTCCTCCTGGCCCGCACCAGACCGGTCCTCGACGGCATCCTCCTGACCGGAGAGGGATTCATGGCCGGCCTGCTGCTGCTCAGACGAAGAGTTCTCGTCAACCATTGGTTCCGAAGCTGCCGGCTCAACCGCTTCCGGAGGTTCAGGCGCTGGTGCCATCACCGTGAAAACGTGCTTACACTTCGAGCAGCGAACCTTGGTCCCTGTCTCTTTGATTTTTTCATCGGCCAAGCGAAAACGCGCCTGGCACTGATCGCACTGAATGATCATTCAGTATTCTCCCTAAACGGTTCAGTTCATTTCGACAAGGTGGATGTCGGGCAGGTCACGATAACGCTCGTCAAGGTCGAGTCCATAACCGACGATGAAACCGTCATCCAAGGAAAACCCGACATAATCGACCGGCACGGAGACCTCGCGACGGGCTTTCTTGTCGATCAGCGTACAGATTTTCAGGCTGGCAGGGTGCCGTGCCGCAAGGCTTTGGCGGAGAGCATCAAGGGTCAGGCCACTGTCGATGATATCCTCGACAATCAGCACATCCTTGCCGGCAATATCCATTTCGAGGTCCTTGCGTATTTCGATGCGACCGGACGTACAGGTTCCCGCCCCATAACTCGCAACCCGCATGAAGTCGACCAGGACCGGACTTCTCACGGCCCGGGCCAGATCAGCAGTAAACAGAACCGACCCCTTTAAAACCGCCACCATCAGAATCTCGGCGCCCTGG
>PKTY01000388.1 GCA_002869725.1 Desulfuromonas sp.
AAAAACGTGCCGCCCCATGAATTCAGACGGGTCCACCTGCGGCTTTTCCTCCTGAGCCAGCAACAGTTCACTCTGGAGGATCGCTGCGGCGCTGTAACCAGGAAACGTTCCGGCGGGACCGCGGTAGCGTAGTATCACCTCGTTGTCGGCAGTCAGAGGAACATCACGGCCAGCAAGCCGTAAAACTTGCGTGTCCGTTACACCGACTGCATCCCGATTCGCAGAGAGATAGCCGGCCAATCCTAGGGCCGGGACGGTCTGACTGGCAAAACGAATGAACGGAGCAGCACGTCGGTAGACGCCATCCGTATCGGCTTGCAGGTGAGTGTTGCCAAGAGCGATGTCGTTGACCAGCAGATCGGCAATAGGCAGAAGTCCTCGGGAGGGCTCCTCCAACTTGCTCGACCAGTCTTCTGGCAAATCCGGCCAAAACGGTTGTTCGAGTCCTGCAGGCCAGTCAAGGGATGACCCGCTCTTCTCGCCAAAAAAGGCGGCCAGGGCCAGCGCCGGTCCTTCATGCAATGCTTTGGCGAAGGCTAGGTCGTCTGCGACACCGTAGAGAGACGGCTCGGTATAGAGGATATCGAAGGTCAGGGAAGCGACCTCGGCACGTCGACAAAACGAGACGATATAAGCGTAGACTTCCCGCGGCCAAGGCCAAGCCAGCCCGTTTTCCCGAACACCCCATTCCAGACTGGCCTGGTCGATAAGAATCAGGCGAATCCGGTCAGTTTCCGACCCGGGGACGGCGGTGGCTCGTTGAAGAGTATCGAAAGTCAGGCGTTCGAGAGGGACAAGCCAACCTAAGCCGGAGGCACAGAGCATTAGCCCCACGGTCAGCAGACCAACCAGAACACCACGCTGCCAGTGCTGCCATACCCTGCGGATCGGCACTCGCCTCAGATTTCCTGGAAAGCTCGGTCATAGCGTTCCTGGCGGACAGGAACCTTCGTGACCGAACCTGCACTCACAATACCGCGTAAGGCATCGATCCTGGTACGCGGCGTGGGATGTGTCGAACCGAAACCGCTGTCGCCGGAGCGAACCAGCGTTGCCATTACCTCCAGCATCTGAACAAGGGCTTTCGGATCGTAGCCAACCCGTTCAAGAATCGTCACGGCCAGCCGGTCGGCATCCTTTTCCTGGCTACTGGAATAGCCGTTGACGACCAGGGTGGACACGATATCGCCGATACTCTCCTCAAAAGCGTTGGTCAACTCTGCCAACGCATCTCCACCAAAGGTCTTCGCCCCTTCGGTGGCAAGTATCGTCATGGCAGAGGTCAAACGGGCGGTCTGGATGGCCCGCAAGCCATGCTGCAGCTGCACATGCGCAATTTCGTGGGCCAGCACCGCGGCCAAGGCCTCTTCGGTCGGGCAGCAGTCGAGCATGCCGTAAGTGACGAAGATCAATCCACCTGGAGCGGCAAATGCATTGATTTCCGGTGAATCGATCAGCAGAAACCGGTAGCCGCCAAACGTTTGTGGACGATCAGACCCTAGGGCCAATGCCTGGCCAAGCATATTCAGGTAGTTATTGGCCGCCGGAAGATCGAGTGGCTCGTAATCGACCAGAATCTCGGCACTGACGGCACGACCGAGATAGTGCTCCTGCTCCGGGGTGAGCTCTTCAAATGAACCCGCCAGCGGTTTGGCAACCTTTTTCACCGACTCGGCATGGGACTGTGAAATAAAGCCCGACGCAGACCCGATGTCGGCACTCACCGCGACGACTGACTCCAAGGTCTTGCAGCCCCCGGCCAGAACAGCCAATGCCAGCAATATCGAAAATGGCAGACAGAACAGCCTCTTCATCGTCCACCTCCTTCGGTCACCAAACCGCCTTCGGCAAGAAAGATAGCGAGTTGCTCTGCGGGAATTTCAAGTCGATCCATTCGGTCGAGCCAGTGGAAATCAAGATGGAGATTGCGGTTGCGGTATGCGGCTTCAACTTCGGCGTTAAAACCCTTGCCGGCCAGAGCGATTTCATCGCTGGACGCCTGCACCGCCTGCTGACGCCCATCAGTCTGCAGCGTGATACGTCGACTGGTCAACGCCGATTGGTGCATCCAGCCCTGCCCGTCGGGGGCATTGACCGCGATCCAGCCGTCACGCTGTTCGCCCGTTTCGACCGATTGTCCGTATTTCAAGGTCAGCTCGATCGGACTGAGGAAAGAGGGCTTGCTGCGAACCTGTCCCTGCCGGACCTGAACAATCATCAGGTTGGCGGCCAGCAGTTCGCCAGCGAAACCGCTAAGCAGCAACAGCACACACACCCGGAAGACTTTACCCTTCATCGTAATAAGTGATAGGAATTTGCTTTTGGCAGTTTGCCCCAACATCGCCCTATTCTCCCCGCCGAGATGGCTTGATTCATCAAAATTGACCGCTTCTCACTTCTACAGCATCGTGAAAAACCTGTCAAACCCTAAACCCCGGCAGGGAAAACACTTCAACCACTCAAAACCACTCAGAATCCACCGATTTTGAACCCACGTATCTATCGCCAACGGGGTCGTAACCAGTCCATGTCCCCGCCGGCCGTTAATGCAGCGTACTGTCTGTTTCTTCGTAACGGCCCCAGCCGTCATCAAAGGCTTCGCAGACAACAGCGTCAACGATTTCTTCTTGATGTTCCGGAGGAGGCAGGCCCCTGGGGATGCGCTCCTGCCAAAGGTTGAGGTATTCCAGGATACAGCGGATCAGCAGCGACTCGTCGATAAAACTGACGATCTTCATCTCCCCGCCGCAGTTAGGACATGCCAGCGGGTCGACTTCCCAGACCTTCTTGATGCATTCGAAGAGATACCTTTACACCTTGCTTTGCCTGCTGCCGCCAAAGGTGTCAAGCCTGACACCTTAATTATCATACGCTTTTCGACATGCAAAGCTTTTTTGGGGTAGATCGCGACAGAAAAATGTGGAATTCGACCTTGGGTTGAGATATTATCTTTTTCGACATCAGATAAGATGTTGATGCGGTTTTCGACTTGCCTGAGGTGTTTTTCGACAAAATGAAAATAGAAAACCTAAATATCCGAATCGTTCAGGAATCCCTCGTGCCGAGGGAGTGCCGTCCAGCCGGCTGGGCGGCGCTGGGGACGGCTTTATCTATCGAGGTCCCATTTCGACACCTCTCTTGTGTTTCTGAAAAATTTGTGCGGGGCAGCCGGAAGGCAGAAGGTGAGTGGACCGTTTTCGACAAGCGCTATTGGCCAGGGGATACGTTCGCCGATCACTTGACCTTTGCCCTGCGTCACGAGCCGCTTGACCTGCCCCTGCTGGTGAAGATTCTGCGGGGCGCGCCGAAAGATCTCATCACGGATTATGTCGGTAGCGCCCCGAGCGGCCAGCCGAATCGCCGCGTCTGGTTTCTGTATGAGCATCTCACCGGGCAAACGATTGATCTTCCCGATGCCGAACAGATCGCGGCCATCGACCTTCTTGACCCAAAGGGTTATTTCACGGGGCAACCCGTTCTCTCGAAACGACATCGTGTTCGCAACAATCTCCTGGGTGTCCCCGGTTTTTGTCCCGTCATCCGGCGAACACAACGCCTTGAAGCTTTCAGGGCAGCCGGATTGGACGATCAGGCGAGGCAAACCATCGGTCGAACGGGAGGACATTTGGTGGCGCGGGCGGCGAGCTTCCTGCTTCTGGCGGACAGCCGGGCGAGTTTTGCCATCGAGGGTGAGCGCCCGCCGCGCTCACGCCTTGAACGCTGGGGCCGGGCAGTGATGCAGGCCGGCCGGCACCCTCTGACTCTGGATGAACTTCTGCGTCTGCACGCAATTCTGATCGAGGATACCCGATTCATCCATGCGGGGCTCAGGCCCGATGGGGTCTTTCTCGGAGAAAGGGATCACACCGGCGACCCGATGCCCGAGTTTATTGGAGCCCGGCCAGAGGACCTGCCGCCCCTTATGCAGAAACTGATTGAGGCCAGTGACAGAATGCGCCTGGATGGGATTGATCCGGTCCTGCAGGCTACGGCCACCGCCTTCGGGTTCGTCTATATTCACCCCTTTCAGGATGGTAACGGCCGAGTTCATCGCTGCATCATTCATCACGTGTTGGCACAGAGGAACTTCACGCCACCGGGAATGGTTTTTCCCGTGTCGGCGGTCATGCTGGACCGGATAGACGCTTATCGCAAGACCCTGCAGCTCCATACCGGGCCAATTATGCCGTTCATCGACTGGAGACCGACTCCTGATGGCAATGTCATGGTTCTCAATGAAACGGCAGACCTCTACGGGTACTTTGATTGCACGGAGTCCGCCGAATTTCTTTATGAGTGTGTCCAGCGAACCGTGAACCACGATCTGCCCCGCGAAATCGAGTACCTGCGCCGTCACGACGAGGCAATACGAAAGATTATGGATATAGTTGAGATGCCTGACAACCTTGCCGAAAATCTGGTCCTCATGATTCTGCAGAACAACGGCAAATTGGCAAAACGTCGCCGGCAGAAAGAATTCGAGGCATTGGCTGACGCGGAAGTATCTGCCCTTGAGCAAATCGTTCAAGACGCGTTTGAAGGCTTTCCTGAAAATCCTGTGCCGGTCAACTAAGATACTTATTCTGATGAATAGCATCCATCAGTTCTTACCTAATCCGGTCCAGTGGTTGTTGAGTTTGAAGCGCTCGACACATCGCTGCATCAGCACCAACAGTCGAGTGCGGTCTGCATCAATGAAGATGTTTTGCCCAACATTGCCGCGCAACATCACATGGTAAACAGCACCGGGGAATGGATGGCCGTACCATTTGCCTGCGTACGTGAGGCCACGGACCTTGATGTTCCTGAATCAGCCAACGCAGTGCTGATCATCGAGGTGGATGGCGACAGGGAATTCCTCGACAAACAGATGAAACGGATTACCGAAATCATTCAACCACTGGGAGTGATCGAAACCCGCATCGCCACAACTTCCGAGAAAATAGGGTCAAAAAATAGGGTCAAGTCTTCGTTTGACTCTTATTCGCAGCAAGCTGCACCCTGATTGTATTGATCCGCCACTGAAGCTCTTGATCGGTTGTCAGTTGATGCCTGATACGCTCTATCGCACTGCTGGCAGAACTGTAGCCGCCCATGCCGAAGAGAGCACCGATCGACAGCAAGCCGTCGCGGCGTAAAACTCGTATCAGGTAGATGGCGACATTGCGCGGTTCATTCGTCACGCCACGCACCGAACGCATGAGTTGACTCTGTTCGGTATCGTAGTGCTGGCAGACGGCATCAATGATCCTGTCAACCTCCGGCGCCAACTGCGCTGCATCCGGAACCTGCTGATGTTGCTTGTCAGTAAAAAAGCGGGCTTTGATCTGATCGACAAAGCTCTCTGATCCCAGGATCGCCGGCCATTTCTTTTTGTCGAAAATCCCCGCGATCTCTTCCGATTCTTTTTGGGCGACAAAATGCTGATAAGTTTTTCGACTGTGCCTGGCGTCTTTACTCAACATAGCCAGGACAAAATCCTTGTGCAGCCAGCTCGCTTCGGTTGTATCGGTCAAATAGTCGTGATGGCTGCTCCATGCGTACTGATCGATATCTTCTACGATGCCGGCTTTCAGCGGGTTGCGGTGAATGTAGCGAACCAGCTCCAGCAGATAGCGGTCTTCTTCAACCAGAATGGCTTTGTAGCGACCGCGAAATAGTGGACCGTCACAGTCGTGAGCGCGATTGTAGCGCTGGGTATAGACGCCGTTGAGATGGCGCATAAAACGTGACAATTTACCTGCAGGGGTTTGGATCAGCAGATGGTAATGGTTCGAAAGGAGACAATAAGCACTTATTCTGACTTGCCAGTGTTCAGCACTCTCCTTGAGCAGTTCGACGAAAGCACGGAAGTCTACCGGGGTCGGGAAGATGTCTTCTCTGCGTCGCCCGCGATTCATCACGTGATACCAGGCGCCAGGGAACTCGATACGTAAAGGACGACTCATGTGGAAGAGGATAACGAATCAGCCCAGCTAAGTCAGACGTAGACTTGACCCCTTTTTTTCGGGTCAAAACCTTGCAGAAGAAAGGGCGTCCGCAGATCGGTGATTTCGATTACGACGATGAGCTTTTTGATGCTCTGCGCATGCGTCGCAAGCGGTTGGCCGATGCGGAAGGGGTTCCGCCGTTCGTCATCTTTGGTGACGCCACCCTGGCAGAGATGGCGGCAAGAATGCCCACCGATGAAGCCGCCATGATGGCCATCAGCGGCGTTGGCAAACACAAGCTGCGCAAGTTCGGCAATGAATTTATTGACGAAATCATCAACTATATGTGTCGCTGACCCGCTTTCCTGATACCGCCAACAGCCGGTCATAAAAACCAGCCCGGGCAAAAAGCTGGTCCTTGCCCTGACGACCAACCCGCCTAATTGGTCGGGGCCTCGGTGGGACTCCACCCGCCACCAAAGGCTTTGTAAAGGCGCACCAGGTTCACGGTCACGGCCCCGTCGCTCTGGGCCAGTTCGTTCTGTAACAGCAGCCGTGCCCGTTGCGCGTCCAAAACGTTGTTGAAGGTCACGAGTCCGGCCTGGTATTGATCTCTTACCAGCTGCTCTGCACGTTCGGCTGCCGTAGATGCCTTGGCCACCGACTCGCGCCGAAGCTGTTCTTTGGCATAGGCGACCAGAGCATTCTCAATCTCCTCAAGGGCGCGCAGAACGGTCGCTTCATAGTGGATCAGGGCTTGCTCCTGACGGGCGTTTTGAGCCTGAATGTTTTGCCGGATAGCGCCGGCATCAAAGACCCGCCAGTTGGCACTCGGACCGACTCCCCAGACCCGGCTGGTTGATTGGAACAGCTCTCCGGCCGAGATCGATTCCAGGCCGAGGGTTCCGGCCAGGTGAAATTTTGGATAGAGCTCGGCGGTCGCCACGCCGATGCGCGCGGTCTGCACCGCAAGTCTGCGCTCGGAAGTGCGAACATCCGGTCGATGCCGTAAGGTTTCGGCCGGAATCCCAACCACAACCTCTACCGGCAACCCCGGAATCGGCGTGGCTTTGGCCAGCTCCGGATGCAGGCTGCCGGGCACCTCGCCCAGCAGCACCGCCAGACGATTCTTCGCCGCATTCAGCCCGCTCTCAAGGGCCGGGATGGTCGCTCTGGCGCTCTCCAGGATGCGGAGCGATTCCTGCACCGACAATTCAGAGATCAGCCCGGACTGGTGCCGGGAAACGTTGATCTCGTAGCTCTCCTGCAGCGCGTCAATGTTCGCTTCGGTCGTCGCCAGGAGCGCCTGATAAGTCCGCAACTCCACATAGTTCAAAGCGACTTCCGCGAGCAGACTCACCATCACGCCATGCAACTCTTCCTCGGTGGCTTCAAGGTTGGCCTGAGCGGCTTCCACAGAACGCCGCACGCCGCCAAAAAAATCCACTTCCCAGCCAGCGTCAAACCCGGCCGCATAATGTTTCTCAGCTTTGCCGCTGCCGCCACTTTCACTGCTGCGTGACTTGCTGGTTGCCGCCCCGGCATCCAGAGTCGGGAACAGGGCGGCCTGACTGATGCCGCGCATGGCACGGGCCTCGTTAACGCGCGCCTGGGCCTCTTTGACTTCCAGGCTGCCTTGCACCGCCCGCGCTTCAAGCGCGGAGAGCAGCGGATCGTCCAGAACCTCCCACCAGCGCGCCAGCGTCGCCGAATTGATCGGGCCCGCTGCGAGGCCCTGGTGCAGTTCGGTGTGCCAGGCTTCAGGCGCGACCGGTTCAACCGGCTGGTAGTCTGGTCCTACCGTCATACAACCGGTTAAAGCCACGGCGACCACGCATTGCAGAGAGGTCCGCAAGCCGTCACCGAGTCGACTCAGGTATTTTCGCTTAAGTAATTTATTCATGATTCTTCTCTGCCTGTCTCCGTGCGCGCCAGGCGCTGCCTTTTTCTCGACTCGACTGAAAGATATAATAGAGGACCGGAATCAGAAAGATGCCGAACAACGTTGTGCTTAGCATGCCGCTGAAAACCGTCACTCCGATCGCTTTGCGGCTGCCGGCACCGGCCCCGGTTGCAATCACCATCGGCACCAGGCCGAAAATAAAGGTAAAGGAGGTCATCAGCACCGGGCGGAACCGGATCCGCCCGCCGTCAACCGCGGCCTCGGCGATAGACAACCCATCCTCTCGCCGTGACTGGGCAAACTCAACGATCAGGATGGCATTTTTACTCGCCAGTCCGACCAGCAGCACCAGCCCGATCTGGGCATAGATGCTGAGGCTGAAGCCTGTCAGCCAGAGGCCGACCAGCGCGCCCAGGGTCGCGACGGGAACCGAGATGATGATCGACATCGGGATATTCCAGCTCTCGTACTGGCCAACCAAAAAGAGATAGGCAAACATCAGGGCGAGCGCAAAGAGGATGCCGACCTGGCCGCTGCTTCTCCGTTCCTGGTAAGACATGCCCGACCAGTCATAAGTGTAGCCATCCGGCAGGGTTTTGGCGGCAACCTTTTGCAACGCCACCATGGCTTCTCCGGAGCTGTAACCCGGTGCGGCACCTCCGTTGACCTTGATGCTGGTCAGCTGATTGTAACGATCAACGGTCTGGGGGCCAAGCTGCGTGGTCAGGGTGGCCAGGCTGGTCATTGGCACCATCGCCCCCTCACTGTTACGAACGTACAGCCGGGCGATATCGTCCGGCGTGTCGCGGTAGGCGGTATCGGCTTGCACCTTCACCTGATAGCCGCGGTCGTTCAGGTTGAAGTCGTTGACATAACGACCGCCCAGCTGAGCTTGCAGGGTTGAAAAGATCGTGCTGATCGGCACCTTGAGGGTTTCGACCCGGGTGCGATCTATCTCCAGTGAAAGCTGCGGGGTGTCGGCCGTATAGGTGCTGAAAACCCCGCTCAAAGCCGGATCCTGATTTGCCGCAACCACCAGGGCCCGCGCCACGGCGGCGAACTCCTGGGGCGTTTTGTCTTCCAGGGCTTGCAGGCGGAAGTCAAAGCCACCGGTTCGGCCCAACCCCCTGATGGGCGGCGGGGTAAAGGCGAGGATGTTCGCTGAAGAGATCGCCGCCAGCTTCTGCTGGGCCTTTTTCAAGACCGCGTCGACGTGCAGGGCCGCGCCCGCCCGCTCATCCCAGGGCGCCAGGATCACCAGGCCGAATGCGACATTATCGGCCCGGCCGCTGAGCAGGCTGAAGCCGCTGACGCCGAGAACGCTGTTGACACCTTCAATCTCTCTGAGATCCCGGGTGACTTGTTGCAGCACGTCATCGGTGCGCAGCCGGGCGGCGGCCTCGGGCAACTGAATATTCAGGTAGATCAACCCCTGATCTTCCTGCGGCAAAAAGCTGGTTGGCCGATTTTGGAACAGGTAATAGCTCGCACCAAAAACCAGCACCAGGGAGAGCAGCGCAACAAACTTCCAGCGGATCAACCACGCGGACCCGGCGACATAGCCTTTCCGTGACGTCACCAGGGTTTTATTGAACCAGGCCAGAGGACCGCGCCGGATGGTCGCAGGTTCCTTGAGCAAAACTGCGCAAAGTGCCGGGCTCAGCGTGAGCGCACTGATCGCTGAAATCACCACCGCCGTGCAGATGGTAACGGCAAACTGTTTATAGAGCTGCCCGGTAATTCCAGGCAGAAAGGCGACCGGGATGAAGACCGCCAGCAAAACCAGGGTTGTGGCGATGATCGGGCCGGTGACCTGCCCCATCGCCTTGATCGCCGCCTCTTTCGGCCCGAGCTTTTCCTCATGCATGACCCGATAAACGTTTTCCACCACGACGATGGCATCATCGACCACCAGCCCGATTGACATGATCAGGGCAAACAGTGAGATGGTGTTGGCGTTGTAGCCCAGCGCCAGCAGCACCGCAAAGGTCCCGATCAGTGAAACCGGGATCGTCACTGTCGGCACCAGCGTTGAACGCCAATCCTGCAGGAACACGAAGGTCACACCGACCACCAGCAGAAAGGTCATGAACAGGGTAAAGACCATTTCATGGATGGCTGCGGCGATATATTTGGTTGAGTCGTAGATGGCTTCATAGTGCACGTCGCTGGGCTGACGCTCTGCCAGCTGCTTCAGCTCCGCCAGGAGGTTCTGCATGGTTTCAAGGGCGTTGGCATCCGAAGAACCGTAAACCGCCAGCGTCACCGCCGGTCCGCCGTTGAGGGTCGAGTTAGTGCTGTAAGACTCGGCCCCCAACTCCACCCGGGCAATATCACGCACCCGCACCAGACCACCCTGCGCGTTGGAGCGTACGATGATATTCTCGAACTCACCAACATCTTTGAGCCGCCCTTTGGCGCGCAGCGTGTATTGCAGTTGTTGGCCGGTATTGACCGGCTCTGAACCGATGGTGCCGACCGCCGCCTGAACATTTTGTTGCCGAATCGCCTCGGTCAAATCATCCGCGGTCAGACCCAGCGCTGCCATCCGCGGCGGATCCATCCAGATGCGCATGCTGTAAACCAGTTCGCCGAAAATAAAGACATCACTGACCCCATCAAGGCGGACCACCGCATCCTTGATCGTGCTGCTGACATAGTTGCTTAAAAACAGCTTGTCCCGCGATCCCTGGGGCGAATAGAAGCTGATCGCGCCGAGCATATCGGCCGACCCTTTACGAACCGTGACCCCCTGGGCGACGACTTCTTTGGGCAGTTTGGCCAACGCCGCCTGAACCCGGTTTTGCAGGTTAACCTGGGCGATATCTGAGTCCGTGCCGACCTCGAAAGTGACATTCAGGCTGTATTGACCACTGTTGGAAGAAGAGGAATCCATGTAAAGCATGTTTTCGACGCCATTGACTTCGGCTTCGATCGTCGTCGCCACGCTATTGGCCAGGACCTGCGCGTTGGCCCCGGGGTAGGAGGCGCTGACCCGAAGCGTTGGCGGCGTAATCTTCGGGTATTGCGCGACTGGAATGTTCAGCATCGCGATCAGCCCGGCCAGAGTGATAAAAATCGACAGGACCACCGCGAGACGCGGGCGATCAATGAAAATTTGTGAAATCATTGATCCGACCCTTTCGCTTGGTCAGCGATCACGGTTTGGACCGTCTGCCCGGGGCGAACTTTTTGCACGCCCTGTACAATCACCATTTCCCCCGCCGTCAGGCCCGAGGTCACGGTCCACCGCGGGCCGACGATGCTCCCGGTGCTGATGCGACGTTGTTCCACCTGCTTTTGCGCATCCACCACCAGCACGTAACGACCGTCGCGGTCCTCCAGCACCGCGGATTGCGGTATTACCGGCATTCTCTCACCCTGTTTCAGGCTTACCAGCACCGTCACATACTGACCAGGCAAGAGCCGTCCGTCGGGATTGTCAAAGACCAGGCGTACGGTAATGGTACCCGTGCCGGCATCCACCACGTTATCGACAAAGTCAACCTGCCCAACGAGGTCGAGAGTCTCGTCGGCAGAGAGCCTGAGCTGCGAACGCAACAGATCCTGCGTCTGCCCCGAGGCGGAATCGGCAAGAGCCAGCCTAATCGCCGCAAGATCATTTTCACTGACAGAGTACTGGACCCGAATCGGGTCGATTTGCACAATCGTGGCGAGTGTCCCCGAATTCGGACCGCAGAGATTGCCGGCGGTCAACGCGGTCGCACCGATGCGACCGTTGAGCGGGGCTAAAATCCGGGTGTAACCCAGATCAAGTTCAGCCAGGGTCAGCGCCGCTTGTTCGGCTTGAAGGTCTGCGCTGGCTTCCAACTGGGCTGCTTCGGCCGCCTCGATGTCGGTCGCAGAGACGCCTCCCGGTCGAACCGTCTGGAGCCGGTTAAGATAATTGTTGGCCCGGGTAAGAACGGCCCGGGCTTTACTGACCCGTGCCTTGGCGGCCAGGACCTTGGCTTGATAGGGGGCCGGCTCAATAACATAAAGCGTGTCGCCTGCACGAACCTTGCTCCCCTCTTTGAAATTTACCTGTTCCAGAACCCCCTCCACCCGTGCCTGCAATTCAACCTTCTGAATAGCCTCCACATGACCGACGTATTCCCTTGGTGGGTTTACATCCTGTTCGTCAACGGCAACAACCGTGACCAGCGGCGCTGGCCCCTCCGGTTGTGTCGGCGCCGCCGTAGCCTGTACGCTCAAGGCAAAGAGGGTCAGCAGAGCAAACAAGAGCAGGCAAGCACTGCGGATTGCCCCCACCTTAAGCCGCGAACCACTGCTTTTCTGATTTGATTGAATCGCTATGGTGCCAGGTATTCGTGTCATGGTTTCAAGACTCCATCGGTTGTTAAGGTCTTGGTTAAAAGCGTTAAAACGGCTGGGAATGCTACTGCTTAATCGCGTTCCAGCAGCCCTCTGCAAGTTCATTGATGCGTGGTTCATCAAGTTTGACCAGGCCAGAGCTCACGTCCCGAAGCAAAAAGGTGACGGGGCCAAAAGCCAGGGCATAGAGCACGTGCGCCGACATCGGCTTGAGGCTCTTTTTTGCCGGGCCGGAAAAGAACTGTTCAAAAGCACTCTGACGGCCCGAGGGGCCAGACATCAGGAGTTTTTCACGTTTTATTTCTATCCCGAAGGGCGAGTTGTAATACTGCTCGAGGAATTTGAATTCGTAGGGGTGTTCTTGCAGGTAGTGGATGAGGTTGATCATAAGATGAACAAAATGTTGTTGCGGCGAAATTGCCGGAGCGACTTCGCTGACCAGGGCGTTTTGCAATGCAGTATCGACCTCCTGGTGCAACGCGTGGATCAATTCGTCCTTGTCTTTGAAATAACGGTAAATACTGCCAACCGCGACCTTGGCCCGCTTGGCCAGTTGTGCCATTGGCGCATTATGGAACCCATGCTCGGCAAAAAGTTCCAATGCTGCGTCAAGAATGTCGTTACGCTTTTGTTGGCTTGTTGGTGTCATCGCTCTTCCTCTGAATGAACGTTCATTCAGCACATTAGGATTTCTGTTTAATCCTGTCAAGATGATTTACTCTAAGGAGAGCCGTTGACTGTTTTTCCCTTTGGCATAAGGGGTGTAGAAGAAGTGCCTGACCAACCCGTGTTGCTGGGACAAAACGGGCGCAGGATAAAGCAAGAGACTCCGACTGATAAAATGCACACGGCGGCACCAAGTTGGCGCCGCCGTGTTATATCTCTATTTACTGACGTCTAGTGTGGCAGATGATGGGTCGCTCGCTGAATCCAGTTGAGGCGATGTTTTTTCGGGACAGCGAAATCAAGCTTGATCGGTTGCTCGTTTTTGATGCGCTTCTCAAGACGATTTTCGTCAGAGACCCAACCTGAAGCCTGTCGAGCCATGTCGTCGTGGGCTGCTTCGTGGAGCCAGTGGTAGACTTGTTTTGCAGCACTTGTCATGAATAATGGTATGGCGGTCATGTTGTTACCTCTTCTTGAGTGTTTAATGAATGGTAGAACCGTCAGAACCATCAGTCAAGAGGCAGATTTTTGTAAAATACTGTTTTTAAACGAGAAATTTGTGCAACTAGTTGAAATTCATGGAAAATTACTGAAGGATTCAGGAAAATAAGTGATAGGAATTTGCTTTTGGCAGTTTGCCCCAACATCGCCCGATTCTCCCCGCCGAGACGGCTTGATTCATCAAAATTGACTGCTTTTCACTTCTACCGTACAGTCAATAGCCTGTCAGACTCAAACCCCGGCAGGGTAAAGACATACTGGCGATTTCTTTAGGTTGCCAGTCTGGTCCATCATAAGCCGTTTGCCCACTTGCGCTCCTGCAGTCATGCGACCTACAATGGCTTTCTTTCGACCCATTCGTGAACTTCGCGCCCTTTAAGTTAATGAACAGGCTTAATCATGATCGAACAGCAGTTTATTGGTGAGCTAGCCCAGATCGTTGGCAAAGAAAATACTTCAACTGCTAAAGCCGACCTGATCTGCTACTCCTATGACGCCACCCAGCAGCAGTTTCTCCCCGATGTAGTGATCCACCCCAAGAGCGCCGAGGAGATCAGCCGGATTCTGCAGCTGGCCAACCGCGAACGGGTTCCGGTCTTCCCGCGTGGCGCCGGCAGC
>PKTY01000101.1 GCA_002869725.1 Desulfuromonas sp.
CTGTAAAGCCTTAAGAAGCCTCGGGTATCAAATAGTTCTGGTCAACTCAAATCCCGCCACGATCATGACGGATCCGGGCATCGCAGACAAAACCTACATAGAACCACTTAACATCAGGACGTTAACCGAGATCATTGAGAAAGAGCGACCGGACGCGCTGTTACCAAATCTCGGTGGCCAAACAGGACTGAACCTCTCCAGTGCTCTGGCCGCAGAGGGTGTCCTCGACAAATTCAAAGTCAAGGTAATCGGTGTCAACCTGGACGCGATCAAGCGCGGCGAAGACCGGGAGACATTCAAAGAAACGATGACCCGACTTGGCATTGAGACGGCTCGTAGTGATATTGCAACGACCCAGGAACAGGCAGAAGACATCGTCGAAGACATTGGCCTACCTGTCGTCATTCGGCCTTCTTACACCATGGGTGGAACAGGCGGTGGTTTTGCTTACAACATGGAAGAGTTCCGTGAACTGGCAAGGCGTGGTTTAGCAGCAAGCCCGGTCAGCCAGATCTTGGTGGAAGAATCGGTACTCGGCTGGGAGGAGTTGGAACTTGAAGTCGTGCGCGATGCAAAGAACCAGAAGATTACGGTTTGTTTCATCGAAAACGTTGACGCCATGGGTGTCCATACTGGCGATTCTTATTGCACGGCGCCGATGCTGACCATCAGTGAGGAACTGCAGCAGCGCCTGCAGAAATACTCTTACGATATCGTCGATGCCATCGAGGTCATTGGTGGCACCAACGTCCAGTTTGCTCACGACCCAAAAACCGGTCGCGTGGTGGTCATTGAGATCAATCCGCGAACATCACGCTCTTCAGCGCTCGCCTCAAAGGCAACCGGCTTCCCGATCGCTCTTGTTTCATCCATGTTGGCCTCGGGCATGACCCTAGACGAAATCCCCTACTGGCGTGACGGCACCTTGGAAAAATACACACCTTCCGGAGATTACGTCGTCGTCAAGTTTGCCCGCTGGGCTTTCGAAAAGTTCAAGGGGGTCGAAGACAAGCTGGGGACCCAGATGCGTGCCGTTGGTGAGGTCATGAGTATTGGCAAGAACTACAAGGAGGCTTTCCAAAAGTCGATCCGCTCCCTGGAGAATGGCCGCTATGGGTTAGGCTTCGCCAGCAACTTCAACAAACTTGACCTCGATGAGATTATGGAGCGCCTGCTCGAGCCGAGCAGCGAGCGCCAGTTCCTCCTTTACGAAGCGATTCGCAAGGGGGGCAGTATCGATACCTTGCATGCCAGGACCCATATCAAGGTTTGGTTCCTCGAGCAAATGAAGGAACTGGTTGAACTGGAGGAACAGTTGTTGGGGCACAAAGGGAGCCTGCCGCCAGATGACCTGTTGCTTCAGGCGAAACGGGATGGTTTCGCCGACAAGTACCTGGCGCAGATCCTTGGACTGGACGAAGCCGCGATTCGTGAACGGCGATTGGCCCTCGATCTGGCTGAGAGCTGGGAACCGGTACCGGTCAGCGGTGTGGAGGATGCGGCCTACTACTTCTCGACCTACAGCGCCGAAGACAAGGTCGGCGTCTCGGACAGGAAGAAGATTATGGTGCTCGGTGGAGGTCCGAACCGGATCGGCCAGGGGATCGAATTCGACTACTGCTGCGTGCACACGGCCTTTGCTCTGCGAGAAGCAGGCTTTGAAACGATCATGGTCAACTGTAATCCGGAAACTGTGTCAACCGACTACGACACGTCCGACAAGCTCTACTTTGAGCCGCTCACTGTCGAGGATGTCCTTTCCATTTACCACAAAGAACAGCCGGAAGGCGTCGTGGTGCAGTTCGGTGGACAGACACCTCTCAATATTGCAGCGGAGCTGCAGGCTGCAGGCGTGACCATCCTCGGGACTTCTCCAGCGACCATCGATATGGCTGAAGACAGGGAACAGTTCAACGCCATGATGGAGAAGCTTGGCATTCCGCAGCCGGAATCCGGCATGGCAAGCACCCTTGACGAAGCGATACAAATCGCTGCTCGCATCGGCTACCCACTGATGGTGCGCCCCTCTTATGTCTTGGGTGGCCGTGCCATGGAAGTTGTGTACGACGAAAAAATGTTGAGTGAATATGTGGAGAAGGCAGTTGATGTCTCTCCGAAGCGCCCGATTCTGATTGACAAGTTTTTGGAAGACGCCATTGAGGCAGAAGCGGACGCTATCAGTGACGGCACCGATGCCTTTGTCCCGGCGGTCATGGAGCATATCGAAATGGCCGGTGTCCACTCCGGCGACTCAGCCTGTGTC
>PKTY01000038.1 GCA_002869725.1 Desulfuromonas sp.
CACAAAAACTGCGATCAGCAGAATTTTCAGACTGACCAGCAGTGCACCAAAACTGAAATCCTGAGCGAAATAGTGCAGGGCGACCCCTACAACCACCAGCACGGCGGCCATGGAATCACATTTTCCCGCAGCATGGAGCCGGGTGTAAAAGTCGGGCAGGCGCAAAATTCCGACGGTGCCGACGAAGAAAAAAAACAACCCCAGACTGATCAGGATCATTGCGACAATCGACACGGTTAATTCTCCTGGTTATCGGTTTCGCCGAGAAACACATTCTGCCGGCGCAAAAAAAACTTTGCCGCGCCGAGAGTTGCGATGAAATTAAGCAAAGCATAAGCGAGAGCAATATCGACAAACATGCTCAGGTCTTCGTAGAGCAGGCCGATCAGAAGAAGGAGTACTGTGGTCTTGGTGCCGATCACATTGCCCCCAAGGATTCGATCAAGGATTGTCGGTCCGGCAATAACGCGTACCAGGCTGAGAATCATAAGGGCAATCAGAACGATCGCCACGGTCAGCACAAAAGTCCCGCTCATAGGTCTGACTCCAGAGCCTTGGCAACCCGAGTTTCCATTTCACCGGGCAACGCCTCGCCGGCGTTGCGGGTCAATGCGTAGACCAGAAATTCGTTATCATCAACACTGACCGTAATGGTCCCCGGGGTCAGGGTAATCGACTGGGCAAATGTCACTTTGGAAATCGGTCTTTGCAATCTGCTGTTAAAGCGGATCAGGTGCGGATCAATTTTGTCGAGCATGCGTGGGTGAAGAACAATCCACGCAACCTCGAGGTTGGCCAGTACAATCTGGTAAAAAAGCCAGGGAAGGTAGCAGAGGACCCCGAAGAAGCCTTTTGCCCACTGCTGACCGTCACCATGGTAGAAGAGGAGTCCGTGGCTGAACTGGCTAATAAGTAGGCAGCACAGAACTCCCAGGGTAAAGTGAAAGGCATCGAACATGCCAGAAAGACTCACCCAAAACAGGAGCATGACTCCGAACGTTGCTATCTTGGCTTTCATAAACAGAGCACAATCGGTTTGGGGTTGGGGCCGTAAAGCATCGCGGCACGTTGATTGCGGTGGCTAAAAGTTATGCCAAGCCGCTGTTTGATCCACCAAAATGTCGGAATACATAGCATGCTTTTTGCGGATTGGTCAAGAGATTCAAAGTGTTTGCGTGCCCTTGCCCTATCCTTGCAGTTCCCTGTATATTTGCGGGATACGTCAAAGCGGTCATGTCCTGGTCGAAACTTTAAAACTTTGTTTTACTTTCTAGATTTCTGTGAGGATCTATCATGCAACAACCTGTTGCCGTAGCGGCTATCCAGTTCAACATAGCTCTCGGGGAGGTCGATATCAACCTGGGCAAAGCCAGGGCTGCCCTGACCCGTGCAGCACAATTCGGGGCAAAGCTTGTCGTAATGCCAGAAATGTGGAGTTCCGGTTACGATTATCGCCGACTTCGCGAACATGCGGAAAGGACTCCCGATGTTGTTGAAGAGATCACGGCACTATCGTCACAACTTGGCCTGGTCGTTGTTGGCAGCCTGCCCTTGCTGGCTGAGGGTAATATCTACAACACCGCCTGCCTGGTCGATAACGGTGCGGCCGTCGGTTGTTACAGAAAGCTGCACATGTTCTCGACAATGGGTGAGGATCGCTTTCTCTCGCCGGGAGAGCAGTTGCTGGTGACGGATACATCCGTTGGGCGGATTGGGGTGGCGATCTGCTACGACCTGCGCTTCCCTGAACTCTTTCGCAAAATGGCTCTCGATGGTGCTGAAATCATCTGTCTTCCCGCCGAGTGGCCCAAGCCGCGACAGGAGCACTGGCGCACCCTGTTGCGAGCACGGGCCATCGAGAATCAGCTGTTCGTAGCTGCCGCCAACTGCTGTGGAATCCAGGGCAAGCTCGACTTCTTCGGCATGAGCCTACTGCTGTCGGCGCGCGGAGAGGTTCTGGCTGAAGGAGACGAACAGGATTGCGAACTGTTTGCGACCTTCGATCCGTCCGAGATGTCTGAGTACCGCGAGCAGATCCGCTGCTTTCACGACCGCAGGCCGGAAATCTACGGGACCCTTTTGTGAGTTCCGGTCGGCGGCAGGGCACCACTCACCCGTAGACGAGGAAAACTCTTTACACAGGAGCTCCCTTTATAGTAAAAGTCGCAGTTCGCGGAGAGGTGACCGAGAGGCCGAAGGTGCACGACTGGAAATCGTGTGTACCGCAAGGTACCGAGGGTTCGAATCCCTCCCTCTCCGCCA
>PKTY01000359.1 GCA_002869725.1 Desulfuromonas sp.
CCTCAGTGCGGCAGCTGGACCTAGCGGTAAAATAAGGCGCAAGGCATTTGACTGGCTCTGTGAGCCGATCATCTCCACCATCAAGCAGCACCATTTCGACGGGCTTCTGCTTGGTTTGCATGGTGCGATGGGCCTCGATTTCTGCGAAGATGGAGAAGGCGAATTGCTTCGGCGCGTGCGCAGCATCGTGGGCAAAGAGATGCCGATTGCCATCACACTTGATCCACATGCAAATGTCAGCAAGCAGATGTGTGCTCTGGCGGACATCATCGTTTCGTTCAAAACCTATCCGCATATTGACATGCGTGACACCGGTCGCCATGCTGGCGAAATTCTCCATCGGACGATGGCTGGTGAGATCAAGCCGCGCACCATCCGTGCGAGCCGGCCGATGCTTGAAGAAGTCAATGGTGGTCGAACAGATGTTGGTCCAATGATTGAACGAATTGCAGCGGCACGAAAGTATGAGGAGCAGACAGATGTCTTTGCCGTGAGCATCAATGCCGGCTTTGCCAGCGCGGATGTTGTGGAGATTGGGCCAACTGTTCTGGTGACGGGTCAGGGGGATTTTATGGCCCATAGTGCTTTCGCCGAAACGATCGCTGATGACATCTGGAGCAGGCGTTTTGAGGTTCTGAATGACTATCTCAGTGTTGAAAAGGCGGCAGCGATTGCAGCAACATACAGACCTGAAAAAGGACCGCTCGTCATTGCCGACTATGCGGATAACCCCGGTGCCGGTGGCTATGGCTATTCAACGACGTTGTTGCATGCATTGATCGAATCGGGGGTAACCAATGCCTGTTTCGGCCCCATGGTGGATAGCGAAGTTGTGCAGGAATTGCACACCACTGTTATAGGCGAACGCATTCAGGTTGCGCTGGGAGGCAAGACAGACCCTCTCTATGGAGGTGGCCCTCTGACCATTGAGGGCGAACTCCTGTCAATCAGTGATGGTCATTTTACTGGGGATGGTCCAATGATCCACGGGCTGCACGGCAGTTTCGGGCCAAGCGCGGTTCTCCGCGTCGGTGGTCTTGAAATATTGGTGGTCACCATCGCTCGCCAAATGCTCGATCTCCAGCAATTCAGAACTTTTGGGATCGAACCACAGGGTAAGCATGTCGTAGCATTAAAGTCGATGCAACATTTCCGTGCTGCGTTTGAGCCGATTGCGGGAGACGTGATTGTTTGTGACAGCGGTGCCCTTTGCACCCCACGCTACAATCGGCTTCCTTATAAAAACGTACCAAGGCCTATTTTCCCTTTGGATCAAAGAGAAGATCCCTTTGCTCATCCTTGACGGTTCTTGATTAAGAAATTAACAACGGCATCTCAAATCATCTAGAGAGTGTTGATCGTTCCTTCGAACCGTTCCGGGCGTTACGGTTTTTTCCCCTCTGGGTCCGGTTTCTTCCGCGGGATCCCGTATTTTTCCATGCGGTAGATCAGGGTGTGGCGGGGGATGTGCAAAAACGCTGCGGCACGTGACTGATTCCAATTGTTTTTCTGCAAAGCGTCGACAACGGCCTGTTTCTCAAGCTCTGCCAGAGAGTAACCCTGCTGCGGCAGCTGGATCGGGGCGTTGGTGTGCTCCTGACGGTTTTGAAGGATTTTGGCGGGCAAGTCGTCGACGTTGATCTGAACACCGGTGTGCAGCACGGTCATCCGTTCAACGGCATTGGCCAGCTCTCGGATATTGCCCGGCCAGGGGTAACGCTCCAGTAGCGGCATGACCTCTTCCGCCAAGGTCAGGTCAGCTGAGCCGAAAAGTTTGAGAAAATGTGTGACGAACAGCGGGATATCCTCAGGGCGTTCGCGCAAGGTCGGCAGGTCGAGGGTGACCACGGCCAGACGATAATAGAGATCCTCGCGAAAACTCTGCTCACGGAGTGCCTGTTCCAGGTCGCGGTTGGTGGCCGCGACGACGCGAACATCGACATCCAGGGTGGTGCCACCCACCGGCTCGACCTGCTTTTCCTGCAGGGCGCGCAGTAGTTTCGGTTGTAATGCCAACGGCAACTCACCGATTTCGTCAAGGAAAAGGGTGCCTCCATCGGCCTGCTTGAAGCGGCCGTTGTTGTCCCGCACGGCACCGGTAAAGGCGCCCTTGACATGACCGAACAGTTCGCTCTCAAGGAGCTCTGCCGGAATGGCTGCACAGTTGACGGCAATGAAGGCTTGGTTATGGCGCGCACTACGCCTGTGGATTTCCCGGGCGAACACTTCTTTGCCGGTGCCGCTCTC
>PKTY01000172.1 GCA_002869725.1 Desulfuromonas sp.
CCACCGTTTCGCCGGATTTGACGAAGCTGCTCATCCCCCCCAGGGCGGAGATGGCTTCCTGTACCAGAGTCGTGATCGCAGACCCCTTACGAACGGCCAACGGCGGCTGAGTCGCGGCCAGGGCCGGCAACGCCAGCAGGTCGAAAACCGGCAGACTGCCGGCGGTGGTCATGGCCAGGGTAGCCGTCAGGCTTCTGCGGATGAATGTGCGTCGGTCGAGCCGCTTCATGGGGGGTACCCGATCAGATCAAGCGATTGTCCTTGAGAAACTTGCGCGCCACGTCCCGCGAACTGCTCTGCTGACTCTCCTGTTCAAGCTGCTCCATAGTTGCCAGGTCGATGGAGCCTCCGAGCTTGTTGATCAGGCGGGCCAGTGCCGGAAATTTCTTGAGGGTATCCTTACGGACCACAGGCGCCGCTTCGGCGGCAGAACCGCCTGTGACCTGACGCGGATCGTTGAAGCCGAAAGGTTCCAGCCAGATCAGGTTGTGTTGCTGGTTATAGCGCTCCTTGACCACCTTGTAGAGCTCGGCCGGATCGGAAATTGCCGGCTGCTTGAGAAGCTCGACAAGGCCGATCCCGGTGTACTCGACATACATATCGAGGTCAGCGCGCAGCACCGCTTCGTGGGCAGATTCATGGCTTTCAACCGGAACCACCTTGACTGTAGTGCCGGTGCGCTCGCTGATCAGGATCGACAGCATCTGGGCCAGTACCTGCTGTTGGGGGGTGTCGAGGGCCCCGATCACCAGGGTCTTGCCGACACAGGCAGAGGCAGTGAGGGGCGCGACGGTCAGGCTGAACAGAATCAGGCTCATCAGTAGCAAGTTGTTACACAGACGACGAAACTTCATGGAACAGCTCCTTCAAAAGTCGGCCAGTCGGCCGGGTCGATCGCCGCGGCCAGCGGCCGGGGTGCACTGACCGGCCCCAGCTGAGGGTCGCTTTGCCGGTCGAAGAAACGGTTGGCGATTTGCGCCGGATCGATACTCCCCCACCAGTTTTCCGGGAGAGTCACCGGGCCGGGTTGCTGCCAGCCGAGTTTGACATTGTACTGTTCATTATCGGCAATGTTGTTATGCACGAAGCGGGCCTTGTCATCGCCACGGGTCACCACGAACAGGCCGATCTGGTTGTTGTGGATACCGTTGTGATGGAGCAGTGCCTGGCTGCGCCGTTCTTCGTAGCGCACACCGTGGGTGTTGTGGTGCATCCGGTTGCCGGCCGCATAGAGATTGACCGTCGAGAAACGCAGGCCATCGACGTTGTGGCGAAATTCCGAGTTGGTCACCCGCGCCTTGCAAAAATGAATCTGCAGGCCGCTGTAGGCGTATTCGGCAATGACATGGTCGAATACGGCCTGGCGCGCGAAATCGACATAGATGAACTTCCAATCAGACGTCTTCGGCTCAGTGGCACCGCTGGTAAAGAAAATCGGTCGGTCGGCGGTCCCCTTAGCGACGATGCTCCCCTCAATCAGCAGTTCACCGTCGCCGATGCCGTCTCCATCTTGGTCGACGGCTTCGAACACGACGCGGGTGCCGGGCAGAATCGTCAGCCGGCCGTTCTTTTTAACGGTCACCACCCCGAGAACGTTAACCTCACCCGACCAGGTCACCTCATGGTCAATGATCTCACCGACCAGTTTAAGCGGTGCGGAGGGCAAAGTACAACCGCTTGCCAGCAGCACGGCCAGCAAAGCGAATAAAGAAATTCTGACTCTTGTTGTCGGTTGCCAAGTGTTCACTCTGAAGAGTCTCGCAGTTTTCCGATCATTATCGGGCCATCTATGTACGGACAGTTGATATACAGTCAGTTGAATGCCACTGGTTCGACCACGATTTTGAGGTTGTCCCGGGTTTCGCCGCCAGCCATTGTCAATCCATGATCGGCGCTTTCGTCGTACATGCCGAACAGTTCGCCGGGCGCCGGAGAGTCGCCATAGTGTTGACGGGCTCCCACATAGTAGGTTCCGGCTGCCGGGAGATGCAGGGTGAATCGGCCGTCCGCTTCGCTTGGAGCTGAGAGCGCTGCCGGGCGCTGGTGGCCTATGACCCGGTCGGTATAGGCAAAGACGTGCAAGCCCGGCACGGGGCTCCCCTGCGGATCGATAATGATCCCTTCGATCACCGGCCCGGCAGAACGGGCAATAGTCTCTCCGTTGATTTCATCCTTGAGCTTGGCAACCAGGTGCAAGTCGAGCTTTATAAGCTGTCCGGAACGCGCCGTGAGCGGGTTGCCGGGATGGACGCCAAACATGTCTCCCTCGCGGATCGGACCGACCCGCGCACCATCCTGGCGCTTGCGGGCGACCAGGAAGTAGTCGCTCTCGGGCAGGCCGTCGAAACGGAAATAACCGTCTTCGCCAGTCGGAAGCGAGAGCCGGTAACCCTGCCCTTTGAGGTCTTCTGCGGCATCAAGGTAGAGAGAGACGTAGGCTCCGGAAAGCGGCCGTCCTTCGGCCAGAAGGCGTCCTTCAATCGCAGCGCTGTAGGTGTCTTCGTAGGGGCGGATTTCCGGGGGTGTGACCGGCACGACCTGCAGGCCGACCCAGGCGGGCTCATCGCGGTCAGTCACCCTGACCGGGTTGCGCCCGCAGACGGCAAACTGGCTGCGATCGGAGTTCCAGCCCGTGAGGAGGTAGTCCCCCGCCGGCAGTTCCAGGCGGTAGAGTCCCTCGGTGCTGGTCGGTTCCGCAACGGCCTTGGGCTCCCCCCCGGTCACCGCATTGGCAAAAGCCATGATCTGGATTCCGGCCTGTGGCAGATCGCCGTTGACCACCCGCCCCTCGATCACCGCTGCGTTGATCAGGGTAGGGCAGAACAGGGACAGGAAGGTGATCAGAAGCGTTCTCATGGCAAAGATTGTGGCCCCGCTTCGGCGACTTCAGTCTCCAGCCATGGAGCGAAACGGATGCGGTCGAGTTTGTAACTCTCCGGACCGTACCCCTCGTAAGTCACCTGTGGCTGGTCGCGTCGATCGTGGAAGATCTCGACATTGCCATCGTTGCCGGCGGCGCTCAGCAGGCGGGTCTGTCTCCCCCAGTAGTTGCCGCTGACATCGACCACATCGTTGAACTCGGTCGGAACCTTGGCCAGAAGTGGATTCTGGCTCCTGCGTTCGCTCGCTTCGCGCTGCATAATCGTTTTCGACCCGGAACGCTTCTCCCAGTCGGCACTCTGGTAGATACCGAGTTTGACCGCCATCTTGCTGTCAATGAAGTTGTTGCGTTCCACCTGCGGGTAGGAGGAGTAGTCGCAGAACATGGTCAATTCGTTATCAATGAACTGGTTGGCAATGACTTTCGGGTTTGATTTGCGATTGTTGTAGAGGGCTGTGCCGTTACTGCGAAACAGGTTGTTTTCGATCTGGGCCGAGCCGTACTGGTCATTGCGCATGGCGGTCTCGTTGGCGGTGAAGCGGTTGTTGCGCACGGCCGGATAGGCGAAGGAGAAATTGACCAGCGCCTGGCCGTTTTTATCAAAGAGGTTCCCTTCGATCAGCGGGGTGTTCTGGGTCTGGTTGCAGTAGATGCCGACTTCGTTGCCGATGAACTGGTTGTCGACGACCCTGTCCTGATATTTCTGTAGCAGACCGAGCGCCTGCTTGTTGTTCTCGAAACGGTTGCCGGAAATCTCGCCTCGGCTGCCGTGGGCGGCAAGAATCGCGGTTTTGCTGTGACCGCTAAAGCGGTTATTGCGAATGGTCGGAATCGATTTCATTTCGTTGTCGATGGCGATCTGGTTGTCGACAAACTCCGAGTCGATGACCAGCGGATTGGACTCGCGGAACAACTTGATCGCGATCTCGCATTCGGCAAACCGGCTGTTGTGCACCGCGAAGTCGGTGCCGAAGCTGCTGATCGCCATCTTGGCTCCGGCAAATCGGCCCCAGTGAATTTCGCTGCCAGGTTCGGCTTCCATGAACTCGATCCCTTGCCAGTCGCTGGGAGTTACAAAGATCACCGGCGCGGCCTGGGTCCCTTGAATCAGCAGTCGGCCACGTACATTTAGCTTGGCAGCGGCATCAGTGACAGTGACTCTGGTTCCTGCCGCGATGGTCAGGACAGCCTTTTCCTGGACAATCTGGGCCTCCTTGAGTTCGACCTGACCGCGCCAGACCTGTTCACCCTTGATCTCTGCGGCCCAAACCGGCCAGACTGCCAGCAGTACCAGCAACAGCCCGGTCAGGCATGCTTCAGTTTGTAGTTTTCGGCGCCACATAAATCCTCACCTCCGAAAGGTTCTGCTCAGGGGCGATCTTTTGCGGAGTCCCACCAGTAGCGGTCAACCGACCGTAGGGTTCCCCTTCGGCGGCCGGTCCACCGAAGGCCTGGCGGGCCAGTAGATAAAAGGGGCCGGCATCGGGCAGGGCCAGTTCAAATCGGCCATCGTCGCCGGTCGGGGCTGAAAAGAAGTCAGGGGTGCCGGTCATGGCCGAATCGCGATAGGCAAACACGTAGAGTCCCGCCATCGGCTGCTGACTGTGGTCGAGCACCTGGCCACGCACCCCCGAAAATTCTCCAGGGAGTTCTTCCTCAAGCATCGAAAGTCGGGTGATGGTCTCGATCTTGACCTCGTGAATCCGGCCGGCTTCTACGTGCAAAGGATTGCCATGGTAAAAATTGAAGTAGTCGCCGATTTCGATGGGTCCGAACTGGCCACCCCGCTCGCGTTTGCGAGCCAGCAGGTAGTAGTCGCCGGGAGGCAGGTTGAGGCGGAAGCTGCCGTTGGCCACCGGCTGAACGAAATAGGCCGGGCCTTTGAACCCCTTGTTGGCGTTCTGGTAGACATAGAGATAGGAGCGAGACAGAGGTTCGCCCTGGAAGCTGATCTCGCCGCGGATTGCCGAGCGTTCAGAGACCTCGGGCGGAGCCTCTGCGGGGACCCGGATCAGGTTGAAGCCGACGTTGCGGTAACTGCCCGCCGTGACCTGAATCGGACTGCCGCTGTAGTAGCAGAACAGGTCGCCCGTCTGGGGACGGCCTGAGCCGGAACTCGCGGTCAGTACATAGCTGCCGGGGGGAAGGTCGAGGCTGTAGGTGCCGTCGAGAGCGGTCGGCTCCGAGACGGCGACCGTCTGGTCGAGGGGAATATCGGTAATCGCCCGGTAGGCGCGCACCTTGACGCCGGGAACCAGTTCGCCCCGCCAGGCAGCTCGGCCACGCACACCGGAATCGCCGGCAGCCCAACTGGTCATGGCCAGGCTCAGCAGAGCGGTCAAGATAAGGAGAGTGCGAATCATGGACTGAACTCCGTCAACGGTTTGTGGCTCCAGGGGGAGAAGTCGACCCTGTCGAGAGGATAGTCCTTGTCCCCCTCACGGAATGTCGCTTGATCCTTGCCATCATGGATGAAGCTGGGGTTGCCGCTGGCACCGCCCCGGTCCAGTTCAGCAGTCCCCGGCTCTCCCCACCAGTTGTTGCCAGCTGCGATGGTCCCGTCCAGTTGGCGCGCCTGCCGTTGCTCCTCACTGACCGTGCGCATCCCCTGCCCACCGAAGGCGGTTTGTGACGCCAGTTCATCACTGCGAGCGGATGCACCCTTTGTTTGCTCCCAGGTCGACGACTGGTACTCCAGCTTGATCGCCAGAGGGTTTTCGACAAAATCGTTCTCCTCGATACGAGGGTAGGAGGAGTAAGCAACCAGTATTGCCACCTGATTGCCGTTAAAGAGGTTGGCTTGGACCACAGGGTCGGAGCGCCGGTAGAGATAGAGGCCGGTGCGGTTGTCGTTCAGCCGGTTGCCGCGCAGCACGGGGCGGGCGGCCCGATCGACCTGAATGGCGGTCTCGTTGTTAATAAACAGGTTGTTTTCGACCAGCGGGTCGGTGCCATGGTAAGCGATCATCAGCCCGGTACCGTTTAGCTCAAAGCGGTTGTTGGCAAACTGCGCCGGTTGGGAGCGGTAGATATAGGCTCCGTATTTTGGGTTGTCGCGAAACAGGCTGTCAGTGACACGGGTGCTGCTTTCATCCTTGATGAACAGGCCGACTTTGGCGTTGTCGACAAAGCGGGCAGAGCTCAGTGACCCTGTTGCTTTGCCGCGCAGTTCCAGACCGACCTGGTTCCCCTGCAGGGTCAGCTTCTCAAGCTGCGGGGCTCCGCCCTTGACCAGCAGACCGGTTTTCGCCCCGCGGATAGTCACTTCGTGTAGCCGGGTGGTGGCGTCGCAGTTGAGAAGTGTCACTCCATCCCAGTTGTCGCCGGAGAATTCGGACTGTTCGGCGATCAGGCGGCCGACAACTTCGAGGCCGCCGCCGTCAAAGAGTACGTGGCTTCCACTGGCCACCCTCAGGGTCACTCCGGCAGGGACCAGCACTTTCTCAGTGAAGGTCAAAACCCCTTGCCAGCGGCTGTCGCGATCGATCACCTGAGCCTGGACCGAGCTGGTCCACAGCAGCATCAATACCAGGAAAAGCCGGAGTCTCACCAGACCTCCCTGACCGTAATGCTGCCGACGGCCTGCCGATTTCCGGAAGCGATTTCCAGACCGTGGTCGGCTCGACCGTTGTAAGTGCCAACCCATTCCCCTGGCTCCAACGGCCCGCCGTAGGCGCTGCGGGCACCGATGAAGTATGTGCCGCCATCGGCGAGGTTGAGTACGAAACTGCCATCGTCAGCACTTGGCGCCGAAATGTGCGCCGGTTTACCGACCATGCGGCTGTCGAGATAGGCAAAGACATGGACCCCGCCCACCGGTAGTCCGTCCTGGTCGAGAATCGCGCCGATCAGCTGGGTCCCGGTCGCTGCGAAGGTCCCCTGCTGCTGGCGTTCTTCCAGGGTGGCTGGGTCGATCTCTTCAAGTACGAAAGGGTTCAGTTTCAGGCGTTCTCCCGGTCTTACCTCGACCGGATTGCCGGGGTAGGCTCCGTTGAGATCTCCGGGCTGAAGTTCTCCGGAGCGCCCGCCGGCCAGCCGCTTGCGGGCCACCAGGTAGTAGCGACCGGCGGGGAGGTCGATCTGGAACCGGCCAACGTCGCTGGTCTGCACCGCTTCCCCGTACGATGGTCCCATCAGTCCCGATTCGGTCTCGGTGTAGAGGTAGACATAGGCTCGTGTCACCGGCTGCCCGCTATAGGTGACGGTCCCTGACAGGCCGGTGTCGGCATCGGCCACCAGCCCCCCCTGGCGACCCATCTCGCGCAGGTTAAATGGTGTTACGGTGGTCAGCCCCTCGTCGACCTGGTGGGGGTTGCCGGGGGATTCGGCCATCAACATCCGGGTTCGACTGTCCTCAGTGACGGAGCGCTTTTTGCCGATCACGAAATAGCTTCCTGCCGGCAGTTGCACCTGATAACGGCCCTCCTGATCGGTGCTGGCCACGGCAAAGGGTTGAGTGCTACGGTCCTTTTCGGCCCGCAGATAGATTTCAACCTGGGCTTTTGCCAAGGGGCGGTCCTGAAAGAGCAGCTGTCCTTGCAGGCCACTTTCGCTGTCTGGGCTGCAGGCTGAAAGGGTCGCCACTAAAGCAGCAAGCTGCAAGCTGTAAACGGCAAGGTTTAGGATGGTTCGCCACTTCATTCGGAATTCAACTGGCCTCTCACGGACGACTTCCGCGTCATTGCCACCGGTACCAGCGCCAGCAGGTAGAGGCCGGTTCCGACCATCAGGGTTGCGGTGAAGCCGGCGTTCATGGCGACCACAACGGCAAGTATGGCGCCGAGGACGCTGGTCGCGCTGTTCACCCCCCAACTCCAGGGGACGGCCTGATTGTCACGATGGAACAGGCGCATTCCCAGCGGCAAGGGCATCCCCATCAGCAGACCGAGGGGGGCGATCAGGCTGCCGGCGATCAGACAGCGAATCTGAACCGGCATCCCCAGCCAGGGGTCGAGCAGCAGCGGCAGACCGAAAACATAGAGGAGTGAGAGCAAGACAAGTGCCAACAGAACCAACGGCAGCCGGTTCCTGATCCTGTCCTGGTCGATGCGTGCTGACAGCAGGGCGCCGAATCCGGAACAGACCAGCAGCGAACAGAGGATCACTGCCAGGGAGTAGATCGGTGGGCCGAGAAACAGAATGAAACGCCTTAGAAGGCCGATTTCGATGAACATGAAGCCGAGCCCCAGGCAGGAGAAGTAGAGGACCCGTTGCAGGTTTCCGGCGCTGCGCAGCCCCTCCCGGCGCCAGAGCAGCAGCGGCAGCAGCAGGAACAGAGTCACGCTGGCCGCCACCACCACCAGCAGGTTGCGCAGAGTGATCACGGCCCGGTCCTCGAATTTCCCCTCTTCAGGGAAGCCAAAGAGTCCAATGAAGTCGGCCGGTTTAAGCATGTAGTAGAAAAACGGCCGGTCATCGTCCACCGGGCTGATATCAAAGGGGAAATCAGCCAGGAAGGGGGAGCTGCCATTGGCCCTGATCAGCTCGTAAAAGGGGCCGTCGCCGTTGCGGCGGTCGGGGAGGTAGACCTCCTGGAATTCCAGGTCGGCCATGGACCGGCGCAGGGTGGCAAGATCTTCATCCGAGAACGGGGTTTTCTTGAGCATGAAGTTGGCCAGCCCCCGTTCGCGGACGACGGCGATGTGGGCAGCCGGATCGGCGACTCCCTGACGCTTGAGAAGTTCGAGGCCGAGAGAGACCAGACGCAGGGTTTCGCGCTCGAAGATGAAGCGGGAGATTGTCAGGATTCCGTCATCGGTGAGGTGGTTCCAGTAGTCGGTGAAAGCCTCCAGGGTGTAGAGGTTGTTCTCGGAGAGGGTAAATGCTCCGGCGGCGGGCGCCATGCGGCCGAACACCGCCGAGGCCTGAATGATGTCGTAACGGTTTTGGTCGCGACGGATGAAACTGCGTCCTTCATCGATGACCGCTCGCACCTGGGGGTGGCGATAGAGCTCTCCGGTGATGCTTGCGAAATGGTCGTTGACCGCCTCGACGATCAGCGGGTTGACTTCGACAGCGGTCACTGTGCTGGCCCCGGTGGCCAGGGCGGTCAGCACATCCTTGCCACCTCCCGGGCCGATCACTAAAGCGGTCGGCTGATGCTTGAGGCGGTAAGCCATGCCGATCACGTTGTGGCGGAAGTAGTCGAGGTCGGATGTGCCGTCCCAGCGGTACATGGTGGTGTAGCCGGTGTCGTCGACCACCATCCCCAACTGATCGGGGACAGGTCCCCGGTAGCTGCGAGACAGACCCCAGGCCTGGTCCATCGACTCGCTCTCGGCCGGGTAGACGGCGACCCGCGAGAAGGAATTCCAGGAACTCCACAGCAGGTTCGGTTCATAGCGGCCGCGAACGAAACGGATCTCGGCGAAGCCGCTCACCGCGTGTACGCCCGCCACCAGCAGGGTGCAGGCGAGCAGCACCAGCGCCCCGTAGCGATGCACTGCGGCGACCCCTTTCGGGAGCAGGCAGAGCCCGGAGCCAATGCCGACCGCGGCGATCAGTAGCAGGCTGGTGATGCCACCGAACAGTTTAAGGAGCAGGATGATCAGCAGACAGCCGCTGCCGGCGCCGAGCAGGTCCCAGAAGTAGAGCCGGCTGAAGTCACGATGGTAGTGGGCAAACAGCAGGGTCAGGGAGAGACCGGCGAAAAAGAAGGGGAGAGCGGTCAGCAGGTAGAGAGCCGCCAGGGCGGCCAGCAGTGCGCCCGGGATGCTGCGGTCGACAAATCCCTGCTGAAAAGGCTGGTAGAACGGCTGGTGAAAGAACGATAGAACCTTGAAGCCGAACTGCGGCTGCCAGCGAAACAGGACGAAGATACCGAAGAACAGGGCCACTGACAGACCGAACAGGACCGCGCCTCGGGCCGCCCAGAACCGTTGGTCGTGACTCGCCAGCCATGCGGGCCGCAGCTGGACCACCAGGGCGGCGACGCCGAAGCCGAACAGGGCCAGAGAGATCGCCATCGAGGCGAAGTGGTACCACATCAGCACTGAGAAGATCCGGGTCAGGATCAGCTCATACATCAGCGTGCCGAGGCAGAGCAGGAAGATGCCGATGACGACCGGCCGTTCGGTCGACCGCTGCATCGTCATTACGGGCCCGCCTTTTCGACTAAGCGCAGGGCGTGGACCCGGTGGTCGCGGCTGCCGAACAGAAGACTCTTGCCTTTCAGCAGCGGACGTCCCTGGATCTCCCGTTCCAGTTGGAAACGGGTGAGCAGCGCGCCGCTGTCGGCACCGAACACTTGCAGGGTGCCGCTGTTGTCACCGAGGTAGATCCGACCCTCGGCAGCCAGAGGCGTGGCATAGACCGGACCGGTGGTGTCGACCCGCCACAGCAGCCTGCCGCTTTGTGCCTCGAACTTCCAGAGGGCGCCGGCGGCGGTCGGTACATAGAGGGCCTGGTCGTGATAGACCGGAGCGCCGTAGTAACAGGTTTCGGCCAGGTCGTGGCGCCAGAGCAGCGAGCCGTCGATGGCATAAGCTGTCAACAGGCCGCTGCGGGTGACAACGGCCACTCCGCCGGGGAACAGGGCCGGCTCACTGAGCAGCGGTTGATTGAACTCCTTCTCCCAGAGCAGTTCTCCCGTTGCTGTCAGAACGCTCAAACGGCCGCTGCCGCTGGCCAGATAGATTCGCTCGCCGTCCCAGGCCGGTTTTGCTCGCAACGGCATGCCGCCAGAATAGCTCCAGCGGTTCTCGCCGCTAAGCAGGTCGAGAGCATAGAGGGTGCCGTTCCAGGCCGGAACCAGCAGCAGCTCGCCTGTGATGCCAATCCCCGCCTGGCGATGATCATCGGCCGGAGAAGGGGCGTAGTCGAAGCGCCAGCGCACCTCGCCGTTGGCACTGTCGAGCACATAGACTTCACGGCTCCAGGTCTGCACCGCCACAAGGCTCTCCGTGACGAGCGGAGTGGCATCGAGACTGTCGCCGAGGTTACGCTGCCAGTTCAACGAGCCGTCGTCTTGCAAGGCGTAGAGATGACCGTCCCAGCTGGCGGCAAAGACGGTGTCGGCATCGCCAACTAAGTCGGCATCAACATAGCCGTTGGTGGTGAACTGCCAGCTTTCGGCGAGTTCAAGTGCGTCTTGCGGGCCGGTTGCGGCTATCCAGGTAGGGCGGGGCTTGATCATCACTTTGCCGATGGCCGGGTCGCGGGCCTGATCGTAGATAGTCGCCTGGGCCTGCAGGGGATCGGCCGTCCCCCACCAGTTGCCGTTCAGCGTCACGTCGCCGGTGAAGAAGTCGCCGAGCCGGAAGTTGTCGAGGTTGCTGTAGAGATTGTTGTCTTGGATGGTGATGGGTCGGTCGTTCTCAAACAGAAAAATTCCGGAATCGTTGTAGCGCACAATGTTGTGGTGGATCTCGACGCTCGAGTTGCGAAAATTGATCCCCTTGCCACGATTGTGTTCGATCAGGTTGTTGCGAAACACGAAGCTCGCCTGCCCGAGGCGGCAGCCGTCGATGTTGTAGCGGATGGTGCAGTCTTCGACCACGCCGCGGGTAAAGTGGGCGTGCAGGGTGTAGGCGGAGTCGCGGATCTCACAGTAGCGCAGATGGACATCTTTCGAGAAGTCGACCCGGATCTCCAGCCAGTCGCCGGGTTGGGGGTCGGCAGCGGCGCTGATAAAGCGGATCGGCTCCTTCCTTGTGCCGATCGCCAGCAGTCGCCCTTCAACCACCAGAGTGCTGTCACCGAGGCCGTCGGCATCGAGATCGCGGCGCACAAAGGCGACTTCAGTCCCCGGAGCGATGGTCAGGGTCGTTCCTTTGGCCAGTTTCACGGACCCGTCGATCAGAATCCGCCCGGACCAGGTTACATCGTTTTCGATCAGCTGATCCCGATAGACCCTTTGGTCGGTTTGTGGCGGACTCGTTGTCGCACAGCCGGCCAGGATCAGCACCAGCAGCAGACCGGCCAGATAGTATTTATAAAGGAATCTGTTCATCGTTACTCGTCGGGCCAACGATTCAACCGCTTCACCCCATCAAAGGCAGATTGTCGTCAAGAGGCTCGGTTACGACCGGCGGAACTCCATCAGACCAGCCATTGGTAGAGCCAGCCGAGCAGGATCGACAGGCCAAGGCTCACCGTCAGGAAAACCACCAGTACGCGCTTTTTGAACATGCCGGCCAGGGCGATGATCGCAGGCAGGCTGGAGACCGGGCCGGCCAGCAGCAGGGTAAAAGCTGCTCCGGGATCGATGCCGCGTTGTAGCAGCCCGGCCAGAATCGGAATAACCGGGATCTGGTTGGCCGGAAGGGGGAGACCGATCAGGGCGGCCATCACCACCGATCCGAGACTTTTCTGGCCGACCAGAGTGGTGATCCAGGAGACCGGCACCAGGGTGACAATGATCGCTTCCAGAACGATGGCTAACAGCAGGAACTTGCCGACAAACAGCCCGGCATCGAGGGTGCGATCGAAGATGAAGCGCAGTTGGCTGGAGCGTGGCACGATGGTCATCGATTTGACCCGGATTCCGGCTGCGGCGCCGATCTCCCGGGCTGGGGCAAGGCTGCCATCCGGGTTGTATTTTGGCTTAAGACGCAGCTGGTCGCCGGCCAGATAGCCCTGTCGGACCAGGGCCTGGGTTACCAGCCCTGAGCCAAGGCCGAGCACGGCGGCACCTATCACTTTCAGAACTGCCCATTCGGTTCCCAGTCCGCTCCAGGTCAAAACCAGGGCATCGGGGCCCATTACCGGCGAGGTCACCAGCAGGGCCATCAAGGGTGCCAGGGGGGTCTGCACCATGGCCAGGGAGATGACCACCGGCAGGATGCCACAGGCACAGAGCGGTGAGACCATGCCGACCCCGACCGCCACCAGAATGCCGAAGGCGCCGGCGCGGTTGATCGAATCGCGAATCTTCAGGTCGAGCTTGTACCCCTTGATCACGCCGACCAGCACGATGGCGAGCAGGAAAAACCACCACATCCGGGCAATCTCGCCTAGAATGACGTTGAAAATCTGCGTGAGGAGTGAATCGGGCATGAGGTTGTCAGCCGTTGGTCACGACCAGCAACTGGTCTTCGGCCTGCCAGAATTGCGGAAGCAGTTCGTCGAGCAGGGCATCCATTGCGCCCTGTCGCCTGGCTTGTTCGTCGCTGTCGAGCTCTTCCCAGCCCCGTTCCAGGCGGTCGCAGAGCGACCGGTAGCGCCCGGCCATTTCGAGAGCTGTGGTCGTCAACTCAACCTCGACACGCCGGTCATCGATGGTGCTGACGGTCAATGCATGTCGGCCACAGGGTACGACCTTCAGCCGGCCATTCGCTTCAGAACAGCCGGTCACCTCGGTGATGCCGTCGAGGGCGCAGGTGCGGTTGGCAAAAACGGCTCTCAACTCGCCGCCTGTCTGGCCCAGAAGGTTGAGCGCAGCCAGCCCGAGCCGCCCGCCCAGGGTGCTCATCGGGCAGCGGTGGCCGTGGCGGGCGTAAATCCGGGCGAACAGCGGCGGAGGGTCAAAACTCATAGTGATGAGGACAGTCGGTGTTGCGGATTTCCCAGTACTTTTCCACCATGTCCGGGGTCAGGAACTGGCGCACCTCTCTGAGGGCCTTGCGGAAGTGTTCTTCAGTCACCTGTGTGGAGTCGTTCTTGATGGCATTGACCGTGGCCCGCTTGCACAGGCTTTCGATATCCCAGCCGACGTAACCTTCGGCCAGGCGGGCCAGTTCGTCGCGATCGATTCCTGGGGCCAGGTTCGGCATCTGGTTCATGTAGATGTCGAGCATGCCGCGGCGGTCCTCGGCGGTGGGCGGATGAACGAACACCTTGCGGTTGAAGCGCTTCTTCTCCTTGATGATCGCCTGGTCGACGGTGTCGATCCGGTAGCAGGAGCCGAGCAGCATCACCCCCTCGACCTGGTTGATGCGGTCGATCTGCTCGATGAACAGCCGTGACAGTTCCCGGTCGGCAAAAGTTGGCGGAATGGCCCGCCGGTTGCCTGGGCTCCAGTCGTAGTCGCAGCCGGCTCGTGGACAGAGCCATTCGCAGTCGGAGATGAACAGCACACAGGGCGCTTCGTGGATGGCGGTGTCGAAAGCCTCCTGCAGTTCGGCATGCTTGCCGAGCATCTCCTGTCCGGAGACATAGACGAAGCTAACTCCGGCCTCCTTGGCGCAGGCCTCGGCGAGCATGGTAATCCCGGTGCCGAGGGGCCCCCAGAGCATGACCCCGGCCGGAATGCCGAGGTTGTGCTTGCGAATCATCTCGGGTTTCTGCAACGGCAGGCAGACCATCTCCTTGAGGGTCTCCTTGACATCGGCATAGCCGCCGATATCGTCCCAACCGAGCAGGGGGTCACGGACTTCGTAGAACAGCTTCATCAGTTTTCTGTGCATGTAGAGAGATTCCGATACTGGTTTAGTTAAACGATAAATTTAATGAGCACTGGCGAAATACATTCGGTCATCCATTAGCAATAGATATGCCATGCCGAGGTATCTCTCCGGTTGTATCGGCTGAACCATGCCCGTCCAGAGCTTCAGTCTGACGCGCCTGCATTTCTGAGAAGATCGACGACCTGCTGGTGCCCCCGTTGTGCGGCAATCTGCAAGGCTGTCATGCCTGCATGACCCGAGTGCCCCATACTGACGCGTGCATTGACATCGGCTCCGGCCTCGATGAGAAGCTTGACCATTTCGACATTGCCCGCATAGCACGCCATCAGTAGGGGGGAACGGGCACTGCCGGGAGTTTGACTCTTCACTTCAGCCCCCTGCTCGATCAGGAATTCGGCAACGTCAACCGCGCCCTGGTTGACCGCAGCGTAGAGCGGCGTCCATTGTTTGCGATCCCTGACATCGAGAGTTGCTCCGTGCTCCATTAATCGCTGAGTCAAAGTAAGTGAGCGACTTTCGGCTGCGGCAAAGAGGGGGGTGCGCCCTCGGTCATCGACAGCGTTGGAGTCTGCGCCGTTGGCGAGCAGAAATTCCGCGATGGCCGCATGCCCCCCTCGGACACTGGCATGGAGGGCTGTGTAGCCGAACTGATTGGCATTTGTCACCTTTGCCCCCTGGGCGACCAGAAGTTTTACGATGGGAAGATGTCCGCGCTCAGATGCGAATATCAGGGCGGTTGACAGCTTCTTGTTCTCCGGAGCATTGACATCGGCCCCATTTTCAAGCTCTTTTCGAACCATTTCCAAGTCGCCGAGGAAGGCCGCAAAATGCAGTGGAAAGTCGCCCAGTTCCGTCAACCGCCGCGCATAGGCCGATTCCATTTTGGCAGACGGTTCTGCCACAAAATCTTGAAGTCGCCACCAACCATTCTCGAACAGATAGCGAGCCCGAACCTCTCCGTCGATTCCGTCTCCTGACTCTGAAATGGCTCGTAGAGTAAAGCGGGCCACACCGTTGCGCTCGGCATAGTCCACGCTGAAATTCTCGATGAGTAAGGGTCCGGTGGTCTTGAACTCTTTCTCGTCAAGGCCGGAAATGGCTTTGATGTGCAGATCTCCGGAAACGGTTTCAGGAGTGATTGGGTCGGTTGTGGGGTCGGGTTTCCTCTCGCAAGCAACGAGGTTTACAGCCAGCCAAACAAGCAGAAATAATGGCAGTATGATATTCGAACAACGCATAATGTCCTCCCATCGGTCGAGTTAAGTTTGGTGCTCAACCTGACTACAGTTTGCATACAATCCGCTTGACCGGGCTGAAGTCAACTCCTATAATACACCCCGCTTTGCCGAAGTGGTGGAATTGGTAGACACGTCGGTCTCAAAAACCGATGCCCTCCGGGCGTGCCGGTTCGATTCCGGCCTTCGGTACCATTCTCAAGTACGCTGCAGACCATCGCAGTACAGACGACCCGCCTAAAAAGCGGGTTTTTCTGTTTCTGGTGCCCCTCCAAATCCTGTAGCATCTGAATACAGCAAGGAGTTTTGCAAGGGCCAAGAGAATCGGTCCAAGCTTGTCAACCGTTGCATTAAACTGTCGGTCGGGCTGAAGCGATTGCGTAAGACGATCTCTTGAACAGCTTAGCGATTATTTTTCTTCGATAATCAGATTAGGCAGTTCATCGACATCGTCCGCTGTGACCGGGAACTGATCCTTCAACAGTTCGCCGCAGCGCTCAATCGCTTTGCAAACCGCAGCGCAGGCGTCATCCGATTTTAGCCCCGCGGTGATAATATCGACAATCTCGTCCCAAGTGTGCTCGGGAACTTTGGCGTTGATGCCGCTGTCAGCCAGTACCTGCACCCGGTGCTCGAACAATGAGATCAGGATCAGAATACCGGTTTTGTCGCGGGTTTCGTGCAGCCCTTGTTCGACAAAACTGACCAGAGCTTTCTCCCTGACTTCAACATCGAACTCGGCCGGATTGATCAGCCTTCGTTTCAGATCGGGAAAATTGCGGATTGCCTGGCTGAAAATGAAATAAGCAACAATGAAGGCCGGAAGGAACCACCAGATCGAATCGTGACCGATCGACCAGCTGACGAAAAGGCCCAAGGCCAGCGCCATTATGCCCCCGCCGACCAGTTCGGCGCGCGGGTAGTCGTACGATTCGTCGACCACCATCTGCACGATTTCACCACTCGTTTTGCTCTCTGCTGCCTTGACTGCAGCTTCGATTCGCTGTCTTTCGTCTGCGTCAAAAAAGTCTGCGGCTGTTTTCATCTTACCAACCTCCAGAGGCGCCACCGCCTCCTCCACCACCGCCCCCGCCGGAGAATCCGCCCCCTCCAAATCCTCCGCCGCCGCCAATGAAGGGGCCGCCAACATAAAATCCCCCACGCCGATAACCACGCCGTCTGCCACCGAGGCGGGCCAAGAGCGGGCCGCCAAAAAAGAGCAGTGGGATGAGAAAGCCGATCGGGTTACTTTTTTTCTTGTTGCTGGTGCGACCTGTTCCCGTGTATTCGCCGCGGACCGCTTCCGCCATGCCGACCACCCCGGCAATGACACCGTTGTCGAAATCGCCCTGTTTAAAACGGGGGGAGATTTCGTTGTCGATGATTCGTCCGGCAAGCAGGTCGGTCAGCCGTCCCTCCAGACCGTAACCGACTTCGATTCGGACCTTGCGTTCTGCTTTGGCGACCAACAGCAGGGCGCCGTTATCCAAGCCCTTTTGGCCGACTTTCCAGTTCTCCAGTACCCGTAGCGAATAGTCTTCGAGTGCTTCGTCTTTGAGGGTTGGAATTGTCAACACCACGATCTGGGTTGAATCGCTCTTTTCGAACTCGCGCAGGAACTGCTCCAGTTTCAGCCGCGTGGATTGCGATAGCAAACCGGCATTGTCGGTGACGTA
>PKTY01000057.1 GCA_002869725.1 Desulfuromonas sp.
AACCTTGGGAACGGTGAAGAAGCGGATGATGACGTGGGGCAGACCGGCCGTACCGATCATCAGCGACACGGTGTAGACGAACATGTTGAGGGTGCTGATCCGGGTCGAGGTGGTGTACTGCGGGAAGCCGAGGTCGGTCACGACCTGGTCAACCTTGGCGAGAAGCGTTGTGCCGGTGTCCATGAAATCGCCACCGAGGCCAAGCTGCGGAAGCGGGTTGCCGGTCAGCTCCATGGAGATGAAGATCGCCGGAATGGTGTAGGCACAGATCAGAACGCAGTACTGAGCGACCTGGGTGTAGGTGATCCCCTTCATGCCGCCGAACACCGCATACATGAAGACGATACCCATCCCGATGAAGATCCCCATGGTGTTGGAGACGCCGAGGAAACGGGAGAAGGCAACGCCGACGCCGGTCATCTGGCCGATGATGTAGGTGGTGGAGGCGATGATCAGACAGACAACCGCCACCGAGCTGGCCCCTTTGGAATAGTAGCGCTCACCGACGAACTGCGGGACGGTAAACTTACCGAACTTACGCAGGTAGGGGGCGAGCAGCATGGCCAAAAGAACATAGCCGCCGGTCCAGCCCATCAGGAACAGGGCGCCGCCGTAGCCCATGGCGGCGATCAGACCGGCCATGGAGATGAACGAAGCTGCCGACATCCAGTCGGCGCCGGTCGCCATACCATTGAGGACCGGGTGAACGCCGCCGCCGGCAACGTAGAAATCACTTGTGCTGCCCGCGCGGGCCCAAATAGCGATACCAATGTAGAGAGCAAAGGTAGCGCCGACAACGAGATAGGTCATAGCTTGTAGGCTCATTGATGCTTCCTCCTTACTCTTCGTGGACGTCGAATTTTCTGTCGAGATTATCCATCAACTTAGCGTAGATGAAGATCAGCGCGACAAAAACATACATGGAACCCTGCTGGGCGAACCAGAAGCCGAGCGGGTAGCCGCCGAGATGGATGCCGTTAAGGGCGGGGGCCACGAGAATACCGAGGAAATACGAGAAAAAGAACCAGACGCACAGGACCCCGGCAATCAATTTCAATGTGGCATACCAATAAGCTTTACCTTTGTCTTCCATAAAAACCTCCTTCAGGTTGGGTTGAGATGAAGCTTGTTCAACTTCGTGTTCAGATTTCGTCAACCACCTCCTTTGCTGCCCGGGATAAATGCAGGGAACCTCTCCCGTTGCTGTCTGGGTCTCTCCCGGGCATCATGGTTTGTTCCGAAGAGAGACAAGGTTTTAGTTACTGGTTACAACGTTTGAATTATCCGTTTAAAATTTGTTCTTAAAAGCCTGTTTTTAACCTGTTTTGTGGATGTTCTTTGCTGCAAAATTAAACTTTGTTATTTTTAATTTTCTACCTAACACGCCATAATGTTTGCAATTGAAGGTGAAGATAGCCGACCGGTTATGATGAGTCAATAAAAAAATATAACATTGTTTCGTTTTTGTCAAAATGGCTACCAAGTTTCCGGTAAATATGCGTTTTTCATTGCCCTTTGACGAGGGTGTCACAAGTATAGCAGCAAAACACAAGTTTGGTAGCAGACGGTCTGTTTTGTCTGCTACAAGGTGGTTTGTCACAGTGAGATGGAGTTATTCCGCTACAGAGAGCGGTTGCCTTACCGCGTGAAAATATGCAGAATGACTGAGCTTGTCTTTCCAGGTTAAGGGGGCTTCATGGCGGACAGCCGTTTTGGGGAAGAGAGCTTTTTCTTCCTGCACATCGACACCATTTGTCGGACTACGGCGCCGACCTGCACGCCGTCGCTTTCGATCCCCGAGGCCGCCCGGCAGATGCGCGATCAGGAGCTGAGCGGCCTGGTTGTGGTCGAGGGGAATGCTCCGGTCGGTATTCTCTCCCTGCGCGACCTGCGCGATCTGATGGCCGATCCTCCCGCCGATCTGCAGCAGGTTACCGTTGCCGATATCATGCACCGCGGCGTGATCAGCATCCGCCGCAACGCTTACCTGTTCGAGGCCATCTTCAAGATGGCCAAACACCGCATCCACCGCCTGGCGGTGATCGATCCGCAGCAGGGGCTGGTCGGGGTGGTCAACGACACCGACCTGCTCAGCCTGCAGGCCAGAAGCCCTCTCTACCTGAGTCAGGAGATGGAGGCCGCCGAGTCGTTCGAGGCGTTGCGCGAGATCAACGGGCGAATCCTCGACATGCTGCGTCACGCCACCCAGACCGGAGCCGATATCCGCAGCCTGATTCAGCTGATCGCCCACTTCAACGACAACCTGACCCAGCGTGTCATCAGCCTGTTGGAGAGCTGCGAAGGGATCAGTCTGCCTAAGTCGGCTGCTTACCTGGCTCTGGGGAGTGAAGGTCGTGGCGAACAGACCCTGCGCACCGACCAGGACAGCGCCATGATCTTTGCCGACACTCTCAGTGGTGAGGAACTGGAGCGGTGCCGGCGGTTTTCCGAACGCATGGTCGAGGTTCTGGAGCTGGTCGGGGTGCCACGCTGCCCAGGCGAGACCATGGCCAGCAATTCGCAGTGGCGGCGCAGCGTCTCGAACTGGAAAAGAGTTCTTGAGGAATGGATCGCCGTTCCCAACGGCGAGCACATGGTGAATTTCGGCATGTTTCAAGATTTTCGCACCGTTGTCGGCAGCCCGGAATTCGAGCAGCAACTCCACGAATTCATCCAGGCCGCAACCCGCCGCAACAGCCTGTTCTTCCCTTATGTGGCAAAGAACGTGGTACGCTTCCCGGCGCCAATCGGCATGTTCGGGAGGATCAAGGTCGAGAGGAGTGGCACCGATCGCGGCAGGGTCAACCTCAAAAAAGCCGGCATCTTCGCGATCACCGCCGGCATCAGCCTGCTGGCCCTCGAACAGAATATCCACCAGGGGACAACCTGGGACAAGATCGAGGCTCTGGAAAAGGCCCGCCTGTTTTCGGCCAGTGACGCCGCCACCTTCAGCGAGGCTTTTACGACCTTGGTGAACCTGCGCCTGCAGGGTCAACTCGACGACATCGCCAACGACCGCCCCCCCGGCAACAGCATCGACCCGATGCGCCTTACCGAAAGATCCCGCTCCCAGTTGCGCCAGGCGCTGCGCGGCGTCAATCAGCTGCTGCGCGTTCTGCGCGATCACTACCGGTTGGACCTTATTTCACGCTGAGAAAATAGCCTGCGGGTGGTTGTGGTGGGTTCTCCCGTGCGATCATCTTCCTGCCGGTGTGAGTGCCGGCGAGGCGGGGATTCCCATGCGTCGGTGACAGTCCCCTATTATCTATGCCGCCAGTTTTTGGCGATGTTCTGATAAAACAGGCTGACCGAGGTGAACAACAGCCCGGCAAAACCAAGGGTGGCTAGATCAACTGGACTCAGAGGGACAATTTTGAAGACCCTGGCCAGCGGGGTGTACATCAACAGTACCTGGAGGACAACCGACAGAGCGGCTGCACCCCACACCCAGCGGTTTGAGAAGAGCGGTACCCGGTAGCTGTTGCGTATCACGAAAATCAGAATCACTTCGTAGAGAACCACGAAGTTGAAGACCATGGTCTGGGCGTGGATCAGGGTGACAGAGAGTTCGGAACTGCCGCCAAACAGGTGGAACAGCGACAGGGCGATGAAGGTGCCGACCGTCCCCAGCACGCCGAGCAGGGCGAGCTTTGCGGGGGGGAGAATCCCCTCGTTCCGTGGTTTCGGTGGGCGCTGCATGGTGTCGCTGCCATAGGGGTCGACGCTGTAGGCCAGGGCTGGGGCGCCGTCGGTGACCATGTTGATCCACAGCAGCAGGATGGCGGTGAGCGGCAGGTTCATACCGAACAGTGCAGCCAGGAAGATGATCAATACTTCGCCGAGGTTGCCGGAGAGCAACAGCATGATCGATTTCTGGATGTTGTCGTAAATGCCGCGTCCCTCCTCGATGGCGTTGACGATATGGGTGAAGCTGTCGTCGAGCAGCACGAAGTCGGCAGCTTCCTTGGCAACATCGGTGCCGCTGCCGACAGCGACGCCGATGTTCGCCTTCTTGAGAGCCGGAGCGTCGTTGACCCCGTCACCGGTCATCGCCACGGTGTAGCCCGCCTGCTGGAGGATGTTGACGATCTGCTGCTTGTGCTCGGGGTCGACCCGGGCAAAGATGTTGGTGTCGTCCTCCAGAGCCTGTCGTAGCTGCTCGTCATTCATGGCCGCCAGATCAGGGCCGCTCAGCGCTTTCCCAATGATGCCGATTTCCCGGCCGATGGCGATGGCGGTCGCCACATAATCACCGGTTATCATGATCACCCGGATGCCGGCCTTGGCGGTTCTTGCGATCGATTCAACCACATCCGGACGCGGCGGATCGATCATCGCCTGCAGGCCGATGAAGCAGAGCTCGCGTTCTGCAAAACGTTCGCCGGGCGTCAAATCCTTGCGGGCGAAACCGAGCACCCGCAGCGCGCCTTGCGCGTACCCGGCGTTCTGGGCGGCGATCCTGTTGCGATCCTGATCGCTAAGGGGCCGCTCGCTCCCTTGCTCGAGAATCCGCGTGCAACAGGCGAGCAGCTCCATCGGCGCCCCCTTGCTGTAAACGACCTCGCCTCTTGCGTCATGGACCAGAACGCTCATCAGCTTTCGCTGGGAATCGAAGGGGACTTCATCCTTGCGCAAACGCCCATCCTCGATGCCGGCTTTGGCGGCACTGACTAAGAGGGCTGCCTCGGTCGGGTCGCCGATTGTTCGCCAGCTGCCGTCTTCACAGTTTAACGCAGCATTGTTACAGAGAAGGCCGCAGGCAAAGAGTTCTTCGACCACTGGCCCACTCACCGCTCCGTCCGGGTTATAACCGCTCCCTTCCAGGATCACTTCACCATCGAGGGTCCAGGCGTGGCGCACCGTCATCTGGTTGGCGGTGAGGGTGCCGGTCTTGTCGGTGCAGATCACATCGCAGCTCCCCAGGGTCTCCACCGAAGCGAGTCGGCGGACCAACGCTTTTTTGGCCAGCAGCCGTTTGACCCCGACGCTCAAAGCGATGGTGACCACCGCCGGCAGGGCGGTCGGCACCGCCGCCACCGCCAGGCTGATGGCGATAAAGGCCATGGCCATGAACGTCTCCCCGGAAAGCGCTCCGGCAGTGTACGCCTTGGCAAAGAACAGAAAGAAGACCACCAGACAGATGCAGATGATGGCGTAGCTCAGTTTGCGGCCGAACTGGTCGAGGCGGCGCTGCAAGGGGGTCATCTCCTCCTTGGCCTCCTTGACCAGGGCGGTGATTCGCCCCAACTCAGTCTCCATGCCGGTGGCGACCACCACCGCCCGCCCATTGCCAGTGGCGATGCTGGTGGCCGAGAACAGCATGTTGCGCTGGTCGCCCAGGGGGAGGTCCCGATCAAGATCCCGGTTTTGCTTGTCGACCGGGGCACTCTCCCCGGTGAGGGCCGACTCCTCGGCCTTGAGGTGCACCGCCTCGATGATCCGTGCATCGGCGGGAACTTTGTCTCCCGCTTCGACCAGGATGATATCGCCCGGCACCAACTCCCTGGCCGGGACCCGGCAGCGTGTACCGTCGCGCAGTACGGTGGCCTGCACCGTGCTGATCTTCTTGAGAGCTTCCAACGATTTGTGGGCGCTCAACTCCTGGAAGAAACCGATCAGGGCATTGGTGAGAAGGATTGCCAGGATCACCATGGAGTCGACGTATTCACCGATCAGCAACGAAAAGCAGACGGCGAACAGCAGGATGTAAATGATGAAACTTTTAAACTGGTCGATAAAGACCAGCAGCGGGTTGATTTCACTGGCTGTCTGCAGTTCGTTGAAGCCGGCTGTGGCGCGACGGTGCGTGACCTCTGCCGAGTCGAGCCCGGTCGGACGGGTTTGCAGCCGGTTGAGAACCTGATCGGTGGCGAGCTGGTAGAATTTCGGGTTGTCAGTCATGATTTTGATCCAGGAGCGTTGGGGCGACAGTAAAATATTAACAGATTCTATCCGCACCAGAATCTGCAGCCCGGAAAAGTCTGGCAAAAAATGCATCCTTCACAGCCACGATCAGCTGTTTCAGGCCTTTGCTGGGGAAACGATGTGCGGGGTTTTCTCCTCCCCACAGCGGGGGAGGATGGGAAGGGGATGCGTCAGTGGATTGGATTGTTAAACTGGTCTGTCTGGACGATTAAGGAGTGGTGCTGCAGGTCAGGCCAACTCTTGGCCGGTGGTGGTGCTGACCAGTTTGCCGTGGACCACGCCCTTGGTACCGATCAGTTCATCGGCGATGCGGCGGACCTCGCCGGCCGTCCCCTTGACCACGACCACTTCCAGGCAGTTGTGGGCGTCGAGGTGGACGTGCAGGGCGCTGATCACCGCGTGGTGGTGGGAGTGCTGGTGCTCGGTGAGCTTCTCGGCAAGCTCCCGGGTGTGGTGATCGTAGACGATGGTCACCGTGCCGACCACCGTTTCATCCTCTCTCCCCCAGCGATCCTCTACCAGGGTATTGCGCACCAGATCGCGCACTGCTTCCGAGCGGTTGCCGTAGCCCTTACGGCCAATCAGAGCATCAAACTGGCGGAGCAATTTGGCTTCCATCGACACACCGAAACGCACCAGTTCAGACATGGGACCTCCGTCGGTTGAAATGGTCGACGGTCAATTTACGAGATTCTGGCGGGGATGTCGAGGAAATGACTGTGTGCTTAATGCTCGTGATCATGAGGTTCAAACTCGTGGCCGGGGTGTTCGTGATCGTGGGGCCGATCGGCTCGAGGCAGGTGCTCGTGTCCCTGGGGCTCGGCAGAATGAGTCTGGTGGGTGTGGCGGTAGCTGTGCGGGTGTTGGTGGTCGTGCTCATGAGGGTGGCTATGACTCAGCTCGCCGTGGCGGTGTTCATGGCTGTGAATGTGGCGGTGGCTATGGTTGTGCTCATGGTCATGCTGCAGTTGCATGATCTCCAGGCCGCATCGGTTGCGATAGGTGAAGTCGAGCTGGTTGAGGCTGGTCAGGTTGGTATCGCCGAAAAAGTCGTCGGTGCTGTAGTCGTGAACCAGCAGCCCCTCGTGCAGCACCAGGGTGCGACCGGTCAGTTGGCGGACGAAAAAAAGGTCGTGGCTGACCAGAATCAACGTGATGTCGAGTCCCTTGAGGATTTCAAGCAGGCGCTGCTCGCCATCCGGGTCGAGGCCGGCGGTCGGTTCGTCGAGCACCAGGATGCTCGGTTCCATGGCAAGCACTGCGGCCAGGGCCAGGCGTTTGCGCTCGCCCCCGGAGAGGTGCAGCGGGACCCGCTCCTCAAAGCCGCTCAGCCCAACCTGCTCGAGTGCCTCGCCAACACGCTTCTCGATCTCCTTTTTGGGCAATCCCAGTTGGCGTGGGCCGAAAGCAACCTCTTCGCGACAACTGGGGCAGAACAGCTGGTCGGCGGAGTCCTGAAAGACCAGTCCGAGGGTCCGGCAGTTTTCACGGCGGTTGCCCTGGGTGACTATGGTGCCATTGAGCCGGTAGAGTCCCCGGCCCAAGCGTAGCCCCATCAGGCAGGAGACCAGGGTGGTTTTGCCGGCACCGTTTTCTCCGACGATGGCGACCTTTTCCCCGTTCCGGATCGTCAGAGTGAGATCGGTCAGAGCCGTTGTGCCATCGGGATAGTTGAAGGAGTAGTCGGCCAATTCGATCAGTGGAGGGGCCTTTTCTTTTTTAGCTGCTTCTGTCAGCCGAGCGGGCTCGCTAGGAGAGGTCGGAGGGAGGTCCTCCGGCAGGGCCTGTTTGACGAAGCGAAAGGAGAAGTCGAGACCGTGTTCGCGAAGGGACTCGCGATGCGACACCAGCTGGCGCAGGGTGTAGTCGTGGTGGATCCGGCCGTGATCGAGGACGATCGCCCGCTCGCAGAGTTCGTAAGCGAACAGCAGGTTGTGGGTAATGCAGATCAGGGTTCCGGAATACTCCTTGAGACGCTGCAGCAGGAGCTCTTCCTGCTGCGGATCGAGGTTGGCGGTCGGCTCGTCGAGCAGCAGCAGTTCGGGGGTCATGGCCAGCAGACCGGCCAGTGCGGCCCGCTTGCGCTGGCCGTAGCTGAGGCGGTGCGGTGGTCGGTCCTTGTGGGGGGTCAGGTGAACGGCGCTCAGAGCCGAGGCGGCATGCAGACGGGCCGCGTGCAGGTCCAACCCCTGGTTGAGAGGCCCGAACAGGACATCCTCTTCGACGGTGTTGCAAAACAACTGATCGTCCGGATCCTGAAACAGCAGGCCGATTTCGAGACGGGCCTGCTGCAGATGCTGGTCGGCGAAGGGCTGCCCTTTATAGGTCAGACTACCGGATTGAGCCGCGAGCAGTCCGTTGAGGTGCTTGAGCAGGGTGGTTTTGCCGGCACCGTTCTGGCCGACAATGGCGATACGGTCGCCCGCAGCGATGTCGAGGCTGATGTCGCACAAGGCCTGTCGGTTTCCCGGGTAGCTGTAGCTGAGGTCACGCAGGGAAAAAAGGGTTTGGCCTTCTGCAACGAGGGGGGATGGATGAGCCAGTCGGTGCATCAACTTCCTCCCCGCAGCAGCTGGTCGCCGAGCAGCAGTCCGAGTCCGAAGGTGACCAGCAGCAGCCCTTTGAGCCGGTCGGCCGGGCCTGTGGCGAAGCGGTAGTGGTCGGGCATGGTCCCCGAGTAGCCTCGGGCCTGCATGGCGTCGTAGACCCTGTGGGTTCGTTCGTAGCTGCGAACCAGCAGCATGCCGATGAAGTTGCCGTAGTCGCTTAAGGGGGCAAGACCCTGGCCGGTATGGAACCCTCTGGCTTCCATGCCGCGGCGCATGCGCTGCAGTTCATCGAAAAAGACGTGGAGATAACGATGGGCGATCAGCAGCAGTTCGCTAACGCGCGTCGGCAGGCCGAGTCGGGTCAACCCCCAGATCGTTGCCCCTAAAGGGGCGGTGGCCAGCAGCGGTTCCATCAGCAGGGCCAGGGTCCAGGCCTTGCCGATGATCAGCAGAGCCAGCTTTAGTCCGCGCAGGTTGAGCGGCCATGACGTTAAGCCGCCAAAGATGACCAGGAAATCGTCGGGTTGAACCGCAGCGGTCAGCGGCATGACAATCAGGAACATGGCCAGGAACCCGTTCATTGCCTGAAGCCGTCGCAGAGAGCGTGCCCAGGGGAGACGGCCAATTCGGACCATGGCGACCGCAACGCCCAGCGCTCCGGCAATGGCGACTGGGTGGTTGAGAGCGACCGCACAAAATGCAAATAGCAGGATCGCGGCAATCTTCCAGCGTGGGTCCCAGTTGTGCAGCGGGCTGTGACCAGGCTGGTCGCTGCCGATCAGCGGCAGCATCGGTTCCGTCGCGGACTCCCGCTCTTGAGCCATTCTGCTGAGGGCGGAAAGCCCCAGCCAGAGACAGAGAGCCAGAACGCCGAATACCGGCAGCAGAGCGGTCAGGGGGAGCTGCAGAGTCGGGTTGGTCATGGTCGTTTCGATTGCAGGGTGAACGGAGCGACAAGCATCTCCGGCTTGACTTTAGCGAGGAAGCGAATGATGAAGGCTGCCATCAACGCTTCAATGATGGCCACCGGCAGGTGAGCCGCCAGGGCCAGTTTAGCCACGCCAAGAAAATCCTCGCCGCTGGCGGCCAGCAGCCCGGCAAGCAGAAGCGCCGAGCCGATGATGCCAAGCCCGCCGCAGAGCCCGCCGACCAGCATCTGTCGCTTGGGGGTAGTCCCTTTTCCAATCTGGAAGAGCAGGCCGCAGGCAAGGGCGGGCAGACCCATCAGCAGGGCGTTGCCGCCTAAAGCTGTCAGGCCCCCGAACTGGAACAGCAGGCTTTGCAGAACCAGCCCGACCAGGATCGCCAGAAAAGCGGAGGGTCCGAGCAGGGCCCCGACCAGGCCGGGAAGCAGCAGGTGAACGCTGGTCGGCCCCAGAGGGACGTGAACCAGGGCGGCAACAAAGAAAGCGGCAGAGATGACCGCGACCTTGGGCAGATCCTCGCTGCGGGTTTTGCGCAGGCTCCAGGCGGCAAAGCCCAGGCTTGCGACCCCGCTACCGAGGACCAGGCTGATCGGCATCACGCCGTCGGAAATATGCATCAGCGGGAGTCCTGTGCGGGCATGCTGGCAGCGGCGATATCGGGTTTGCGAAGGATATAGGTGTTGCGGTGACCAAGAAGTTCCCGCACTTCGATGGTCAGGGTATCGACTTTGGGAATTGGACAATTGAACAGTCCCTGGTCATCGGTCTTCCCTTCGAGCAGCAGAGCTTCCGAGCTGTCATAGACCCTGACCCGGCTCTGTTTGACCGGGCGTCCATCGGCAAAATAGCTTTCGGTCATCACCTGGCCCGCTTCGGCGTAGGCGAAGACGTTGATCTTGTGCGCCAGGGCGGGGATGGCCTGGAAGAACACCAGCAGGCTCATGATCAGCAGGATTCTTTGGCAGGTCTTCATCGTTAACCTTTCTTGTAAGGACGTCCCCCCGCAAAACTTGGAACAGATCGAAAGATAGCACGGATTTCTATTTCATGTCACGCGTCTGGACCCAGTAGACGGCGCCGACTTCGACCTGCTTCTCTTGGCCGTTATGGGAGATGGTGCGGTCTGCTAGACTCAGTGCCGAAAATCCCCACCAGCCGGCTCTGGGCATGGCGTAGCTGAACATTCCGTTGGCATCGGCTTTGACCACCTGGGTGACATGGGGATCAGACGGAGGACGGATGACGCGAATGTTGCCGGGCGACTCGTTGAGATATTCGACCTCAACCTCGGCAAGTGGGACCGGCTTCCCCTTGAGCAGCACCTGGCCGGTGAACAGATTGTTGGTCCACAACCCGTAAGGCCGGGTAAACGGGATGATCTCGGTTTCGAGCCCGACCGGTTGATCCCATCCGGATTCGAGCCCAAGGGCATTGACGCAGACCTTTGTGTAGTGGACGATGAACAGATCCTCGGCCGGTTCCCAGTAGGGGGTTGGTTCCACATAAAAGGTGTAATCGCCAGGTCGCTTGATCCGAAATGGAACGGTCCAGTAGGTGAAGGATTGCTCCTGGTCGGGACTCTTGCCTCTGGTGGCTTTGAGATTCTCGAGCAGGTCGGTTTTTCTGCCGTTGTGCAAGACCCCGAACTGCTGCGGCTTGGCCATCTCCATGTAGTGCATCTCCATCGGATGGATGAACTTGACCTGCAAATTGAGGGTCATGTTGTCGTTCTGGGTGACAACGTCATCTGACGGGAGGATTGCTCCGAAATGAGCCAGGGCAGGAGATGCTGTCAGTAGCAGGGCGGCAACCAGCAGTCGCAGAGTCATTGTGATCGCTCCTTAAGTTTGAAGTTGACATGCTTGGTGTGATAATTCTTAAAAACGTAGCACTGACTGGCCAATAAAAAATCGCGCTCGGCGAGATCCGTTTGTGTCTATAGATTATTTGGAGCAGTTAGTGTGCCAATGGTGTCAGACCACCACCGCCGCTTTTTGTGAGGGTCTATGACACTTTTCTACCGCAGCGACCCGTTGGAACTCGACAAAATTTTGTCACACAATTTGATTTTAGTCTCCCCTCCCTCGATGGGAGGGGCTTGAGGGGAGGGTGGCTCCCAGGATTTTGAGCTGGGTGCGAAATAGCTGTGATTAGCCAATAGTAAGGGTTTTTTTGGCCTGTGGTGGCACCGGACATTGCCAGGAAGGTTTGCAACGACTGGCTTAGATATCCAGCTTACATGGAGTCTGAAGCCAGACGCTTTGGAATCAGCAGCCCGACGAGGAACATCAGGCAGGCAGCAACCACGATTGACGGACCGGCCGGTGTGTCCCAGCGATATGATCCGTACAGACCACCACTGACGGCGAGACAGCCGGCCAGGCTTGCCAGGATAGCCATAATTTCCGGAGTGCCCGAAAAACGGCGCACAGTGGCCGCCGGGATAATCAGCAGTGAGGTGACCAGCAGCATGCCGACCACCTTCATCATTACGGCGACGATCAGGGCGATCAGTGCGAGAAAGGTCCAGTTGACCTGATCGACCGGCACCCCTTCGACCCGCGCCAGATCCTCGTGGAGAGTGACGGCCAGCAGTGGCTTCCATAGCCAAAGAAGTCCTGCCAGCGCCATGCCGCCTCCGGCGAAGATCCACCAGAGATCGTTGCGGCTGATGGCGAGGATATCGCCGAACAGGTAGGCAAACAGGTCGACCCTGATCCCCTCCATGAAAGCCAGACTGACCAGACCCAGAGAGAGGGCTCCGTGTGAGAAGATGCCGAGCAGGGTGTCGCTGGCCAGCTGCTTCCTGCGTTGCCCGAGGAACAGCATGAGGGCCAGGACCTGGCAGACCACCAGAATGCTGAGGGTGAGGTGCAGTTTGAGCAGCAGCCCCAGCCCAACGCCAAGCAGGGCCGAATGGGCGAGAGTGTCGCCGAAGTAGGCCAGCCGGCGCCAGACCACGAACGAGCCGAAGGGGCCGGCGATCAGGGCTACGCCTAATCCGCCTGCCAGAGCACGTACCAGGAAATCATCGAACATCATGGTCTCCCCGGACACTGGCTTGAATCGCATTGGTGGTGACCCTTGTCATGAGCATAGATAGCCAGGTGTTCCACTGCCAAGGGTCCGAAAAGTTCGAGGTAGGCCGGATCGCTGCTGACGTTTTCAGGTGTGCCGCTACAGCAGATGTGACGGTTGAGGCAGAGAACGCGATCGGTGGCCGCCATCACCAGGTGAAGGTCGTGGGAGACCATCAGCACCGCGCAGCCGCGTTCGTTGCGGATGCGAGTGATCAGTTGATAGAGTTCAACCTGACCCTGAACATCAACGCCCTGGACCGGTTCGTCGAGAACCAGCAGGTCGGGGTCGCGCATCAGGGCGCGGGCCAGTAACACCCGCTGCAGTTCGCCGCCGGAGATGGTTTGCAGGGGCGAGTTGAAAACCTTTGCCGCCCCCACTTCTTCCAGCAGCGAACGGGCTTTCTCCGGCTGCTGGCTGCCGGCCATGGCCAGAAAACGTTTGACTGTCAGCGGGAAAGCGGGATCAATGTGCAGACGCTGGGGCATGTAGCCGATCGAGCTAGCCGGGCGGCGGTAAACCTGGCCGGAACTCGGAGCGAGCAGGCCCAGAGCGATACGCAACAGGGTGGTTTTGCCGGCGCCGTTGGGGCCGATGATGGTCAGAATCTCCCCGCAACTGAGGGTGAAGCTGACCTGACGCAGCAGTTGCTGACGATCCCTGGCCAGGCAGATGTCGCTGAGTTCGAGCAGAATGTCCGATGCGGTCACGGTCGACTCCTTCAGCGGCATGCTGAACAAGGTTAAAAACCTCAGTATTATAGCGTTTCAATCAGGGCAAACAACAGATTTCTTAAGGAGAGTTGAAATGGGAAAGTTAGCGTTGACCGCTGTGGTTTCGGTGCTGGTCGCAATGTCAGTGGCCGTTGCCTGGGCTGAAGAGCCTGTCAGCCCAACGGTTGTGGTCAGTATCAAGCCGCTTCATTTTCTGGTCAGTGGAGTGATGGAAGGTGTCGCAGAGCCGCAGCTGCTGGTCAAAGGAGGGGGCTCTCCCCACGACTATGCAATGCGCCCTTCAGAGGCCCGTATGCTGGCCAGTGCCGCGTTGATCGTCTGGGTCGGGCCGCAACTCGAAAGCTTTCTGGCAAAGCCCCTGACCACTCTGGGCCAAAAAGCCCGCCTGCTCGAATTTGGCAAAATCCTCGAACCGCACCTTTTGCCTGTGCGCGAGGGGGGGGCGTGGAGCTCCGAAGTTCATGCCCACCATATTCACTCCGAGCAGCAACAGTTAGCTCGGGATCCCCATTTCTGGCTCAATCCGCAGTTGGCTA
>PKTY01000158.1 GCA_002869725.1 Desulfuromonas sp.
ATGCAATCAGGGCAATTCCCAGCCGGGCCGCCTTGGCGACCATCTCGGTGGAGACCCGCCCCGAGGTCACCAGCATCTTGCCACGCAGGTCGATCTCTTTGAACAGAGCCTCACCGGCGATCCGATCGAGGGTGTTATGACGACCTATATCCTCAGCACACAGCAGTAAACCGTTCTGATCACCAACGGCCGCTGAGTGGATGCCACCATGATTACGGTAGCGTTCGATTCGCTCTGTCAGTTCGCGCATCAGGCGGAAAACATCGTCTGCGACGAAACTCGTACTGCACGGAACAGACGAAAGTGTTTCCATCTCCAGGTTGAAGCTGATACCCGTACCGCAACCGGAGGTCAAAGTCGGCGCCAGGTTCTCCGGCACATCATTTTGTAACCGCACATCGGCATAGCCGAAGTCGGAGCAGACCCCGAGGCTGAGGATATCATCGAGAGTCTCGGCAAACCCCTGCAGCCGCAGAAAACCAGCGACCAGGAAGTTGAGCTGATGCGGTGACGCGACCAGAGTCGCCAACGACTTACCGTTGACTGTCAGCCGAACCGGAAACTCTTCGACCACACCACAGGATCGCGGCATCATCCGTCCATTTTCATATCTGTAGGTAGACTTGGTCATTGGAATATCCTGAAGAGTCTCCCCCCGCCCGCAGACGGGGGGAGACATTCCGTCAAGCTCTGGTTTCCGAAGTCTGTTGGACGGAAGCATGCACCGTCTCATGATCGCCTCTGCTATCCTCCGGAGATCCGCTGTCAATCTTGCGGAAACGGTCCGGCAAGGAGTAGTCAACCGCCTCCGGGTGATGCTCGAAGATCGGGAAGTACTTGGCAATCAGGACGAAGAACAGAATATGTCCGGCGATAATGCCAATGGTTACGACCGACTCGATCAGCGATGGATAGTAGATATGGTTCGGATCCATCATGCCAAACATCGACACGTTGAAACGGTTCAGAATCAGCCCGAAGATCACCAGTAGCGCCGCGATCGCACGACGGCGATCATCGTTGCGCACCGACTTTTGGGTGAACATAAAGAAGGGCAGGATAAAACCGAAGCCCAGTTCAAGAGCGAACAGTAATGTCAGAACCGGCTGGTCGAAGAAGGGGCCGTGTGACAGGACCAATAAACTGTAGACCCGCAACGCGATATAGAGTGCAAGGGTCCAGGGCAGAATTTTTGCCAGGGTGCGCAACAACACACCCTCGTTCGGTTGCCCCATCCATTTGTGACAGGCCGTCGCCTCGACAATGATGATACACATACCGGAGCAGATAGCGCTGACCCAGAATAGCAGCGGCAGCAGCGGGTTGTACCAGAGGTTATGCAGCTTGTCGACGGCAATCAGGAAGAAGGTGCCCAGCGACGACTGGTGCAGGGTCGAAATGGCCGCAGCCAGGATCACCAGCGGCATTTCCAGCCAGCGCAGCACGCGCAGCGGCAAGTACCAGCCAAACTTCTCCGCCACCGGCGAGAGGAACTCGAGGAAGAGCACCGTCGTGTAGGCCATGACACACATGGAGACTTCAAACATCGGTGAATGCAGGTTCCAGTATCGCATCACGTGCCAGCCCTTGTGGGGCTGGCCGAGGTCGAGCAGCAGACCGACACAGACCAGCGAGTAACCGAGGAAACCGGTCACAATAGCCGGGCGCACCAGCGGCTCAAGTTTCTTTATATGGAAACAATGAACAATCGCCCCGAGGGTGAAGGCCCCGGCCGCAAGCGGCACGGCCGTGACCACGTCGAAGGAGACCCACAAACCCCAGGGGTAGGCATCGCTGAGATTGGTGGTCGCACCCAGCCCGAACACGAACCGGGCCAGAGAAGCCACTGCGGCAGCAACCACCAGCAGGATCAGAAACTTGACAAAGCGATGGTAGCCTTTGATTTCGTTAACAACCAGACTTGCAGCAGTCATTTACTTGTCCTCCTTCGGCTCACCGGTCTCGGCCGCCTGTTCTTCGCGTTCTTTTTTCAGGCGATCCTTGCGATTGGTAATCCAGGAGAGAGCCGACAAGCCGCCACCCACGGTGAGAAAGGCCGCCGGAACCATGCGCAGCGCCTGCCAAGTATAGCCAGGCAGCGGACGCAAGGTGACCGGTTTGAAACCGAGCTCATCGAAGGGGAGACTGGTCAGGTAGATCACGGATGTGCCGCCCGCTTCTTCCTTGCCATAAACCTTGTGGATGTATTTGTCCGGGTGCTTGGCGAGGCGC
>PKTY01000425.1 GCA_002869725.1 Desulfuromonas sp.
GGAGACTCCGGTCAGCGAAGTGGCCAACCTGATGGTCGAGCACAAGACTCACCTGATTCCGGTGGTCGAGGACGGGAATATGCTTGGCGTTGTGGCCCGCCTCGACATTATTCGCAGTATGAGGTAGCCGTGCCCCAATGGACGGTGGTCACGGTGTCGGCTGAAGAGACGCGCCTGCTCGGCCGCCTGCTCGGTGAGCTGGTTGCTCCGGGGGAGGTGTTTCTTGTCAGCGGACCGCTCGGGGCCGGTAAGACCTGTTTTGCCCAGGGTCTGGCCGCCGGACTCGGTGTCCCCACCGACCAGCCGGTAACCAGTCCTACTTACAGCCTGATGCATATCCATAACGGGCGCATTCCCTTCTACCACTTTGACCTTTACCGGTTGTCGCATCTGGATGACCTCTCCGATCTCGGCTACGATGAGTTTGCTGAAGGAGACGGCCTGACCCTGGTCGAATGGGCCGACCGGATCGTTGGCGACCTCGAGGCATCCCTTGAGATCTCGATCGAGAAGGTGGATGACTTGAAACGTCACTTCGATTTCCGGGCGGTTGGCGAGGGCGCCGAGGCTTTGGTCGAGCATCTCGCGGCCAGCTGGCGGGTAAGGGCCTAAACAGCGCAAATCCCTACTTTTCGCCGTAAAAACCTTTTGACCGGCAAGGCAATTCCTGATATTAAATCGAGCTTGATCCCCTGTGGGGAAATTTATGGCTGGCGGCATCAAAGGCCGCCGGGAAAGGATCGGTTGCGCATGGCACTGGTGGTTCAGAAATACGGCGGTACTTCGGTCGGGACCATCGAGAAGATCCGTAACGTAGCCCGACGGGTTGCACGCACCTATGATGACGGCAACGATGTGATCGTGGTCGTTTCGGCGATGGCCGGCGAGACCAACAAGTTGGTTGCCCTGGCTGACGAGATGTGCGAGTTCCCGAGTGAGCGCGAGTACGATGTTCTGGTCTCCTCCGGAGAACAGGTCTCGGTCGCCCTGCTGTCAATGTGTCTGCAGTCGATGGGTTACAAGGCCAAGAGTTACCTCGGCTGGCAGATACCGATTTACTCGGATTCGGCTTTTTCCAAAGCCCGCATCGAGGAGATCAGCGACACTAATATCCGCGAAGATCTGCGCAGCGGCACCATTGTGGTCGTTGCCGGCTTCCAGGGGACTGATCGCGACGGTAACATTACAACGTTCGGACGCGGTGGTTCGGATACGTCGGCGGTGGCAGTGGCCGCCGCGCTCAAGGCCGATGTCTGCGAGATTCTGACTGATGTCGACGGGGTCTATACCACCGACCCGAGGATTGTTCCCGAGGCGTCCAAGATGGAGAAGATCTCCTACGACGAGATGCTGGAGATGGCTTCCCTCGGCTCAAAGGTGTTGCAGATCCGCTCGGTGGAGTTTGCCAAGAAGTTCGGCGTCATCGTTCATGTGCGTTCCAGTCTCAACGATAATCCAGGGACCCTGGTGATGAAGGAGGATGAAGAAATGGAAACAGTTCTGGTTTCAGGGATTACCTACAACAAGGATGAAGCCAAGATTTCCGTGATGAGGGTTCCCGATATGCCCGGAATTGCGGCAAAGCTGTTTTCTCCGCTGTCCGAATCGAACATCTCGGTCGATATGATCATTCAGAACGTCTCTCATGAAGGGTACACCGACCTGACGTTCACCGTGCCGCGCACCGATTTCAAGAAAGCGTTGAAGCTGGTTGAGGAGGCTTCCGCCAAAATCGGCGCGGAAGGCGTTGAAAGCAACCAGTCGATTGCGAAGATATCGATTGTCGGTGTCGGCATGCGTTCCCATTCCGGGATCGCCAGCAAGATGTTCACGACCCTGGCCGATGAAGGGATCAATATCCAGATGATTTCGACCAGCGAGATCAAGGTCTCCTGTGTCATCGACGACAAGTATACCGAACTGGCCGTGCGCGTACTGCACCAAGCCTTCGGTCTCGACAAGGTCCAGGACTAGCTGGCACCCGCTACTCGCTTAAATCAGCAGTCTTGCTGAGAGGGGATTGTGATGAGCAGAGTCTATCTCTACGACACGACGTTGCGTGACGGTACTCAGGCCGAGGATGTCTCTTTCCTGGTTGCCGACAAGATCCGCATTGCCCAGAAACTTGACGAGCTGGGGATCGACTATATCGAGGGAGGTTGGCCTGGTTCCAACCCGAAGGACATCGCATTTTTCAAGGATGTCAAAAAAGTCTCTCTTCGCCACACCA
>PKTY01000234.1 GCA_002869725.1 Desulfuromonas sp.
CCTATTGATGCTGCGTCGTTACGAAAAAGACCTGTACATCAATCAGAATAATGCTAGCAAAAGCCGCAGCTACTTCGAAAAATTTCAAACGGAGACAGTTCGTTTCAAGGCTCTCCTGAACGAATCAACTTTGAGCAGTTCGATCAAGTCAGGAATAAGTCAGAACCTGGAGGGCTACACTCAGGCCGTACGTACTTTTGATAATTCTGCCGCCGCTTCCAAAAGTGCTGCCTATCAGCAGATACGTGACCTCGCCCATGAAATCGAAGCGGTTATTGAGACTCACTATGTCGCTGGAGGAAAAGTTCTTCTGTTGACCTTGCGCAAGGAAGAGAAAGATTTTTTGCTGCGAGGTGATGACAAGTATGTTCAGCGATTCAATCAGGCCATCGCACTCCTTCAGGAGCATATTGCCGAGTCGGCAATTGCAGACAGTGAAAAGAAAGATGCGTTGGAGCACTTAAAGGAGTACCAAGCTGGCTTTGCTGGAATCGTTGCCAAGCAGGCGCAAATTAATGGCCTTTTAAGTGAAATGAAAGCCAATGCCGATGACACGGTAGAGATCGGTGAATCTTTGGCACAGATGGCCAATGACTTCGCCCATCAAACTCAGGCTGAAATCACCGCATCGGCAAACCGGGCAATCTGGATCGTAGTGACAGTTGCTATTATCAGCGTCTTGATCGGCGGATTGTTTGCCTTCTTCTTCTCCGGTTCGATTACGCGCCCAGTGAACCAAGGCGTGGCTATGGCTGAGGAGATTGCTCAGGGGATGTTTGGCCGCCGGTTGAACCTGGTTCGGGGTGATGAAATCGGGCGCTTGGCGGTTGCTCTCGATACCATGGCGGGTTCGCTTCAGGAGACTGCCGATCTCGCAGATGAGATTGCTGCTGGAAACTTGCAGGTCGATGTAAAGCCAAAATCCGCCCAGGATCAACTCGGCAACGCTATGCAACAGATGACAGCAAAGTTGCGTGAGGTGATTGGCCAGGTCCTCGGTGCTATTGAAAATGTTTCTTCTGGGTCACAGGCAATGAGCGCTTCCAGTGAAGAAATGTCTCAGGGGGCGAGTGAGCAGGCAGCAGCGGCAGAGGAAGCGTCATCAAGTATCGAACAGATGACTGCCAACATCCGGCAGAATGCCGACAATGCTCAACAGACCGAAAAGATCGCCATAGAAGCTTCAGGCAAAGCACAACAAGGGGGTGATGCCGTCACCCAAACTGTTGGGGCGATGAAAGTGATTGCAGACAAAATCATGATCATTGAGGAAATAGCTCGCCAGACCAACCTGCTGGCCTTGAACGCTGCCATCGAGGCAGCTCGCGCCGGTGAGCAAGGCAAAGGGTTTGCCGTAGTTGCTGCTGAGGTGAGAAAACTTGCCGAGCGCAGCCAGAACGCAGCGGCAGAAATTAACGAGCTATCGAGCAGCAGCGTCGAAGTTGCCGAAAAAGCAGGCGACATTCTCAGCCAGCTTGTACCAAACATTCAAAAAACGGCTGAACTTGTCCAGGAGATCAGTGCTGCCAGCCGTGAGCAAGATGCAGGCGCAGAACAAATCAGCAAGAGTGTCCAGCAACTCGATGCGGTGATCCAGCAGAACGCTTCCGCCTCCGAAGAGATGGCGAGTACAGCCGAGGAACTGTCTGGACAGTCAGAGCAGTTGGCTGAAATGATTTCATACTTCAAAGTTGATATGCAAGGTGGGCGGCAGTTCACAGCAAGAAATGTGGAGACAAAAGCCAAGAGACCAGTCATGCAACCTAAAATATCACACGTTGAAGCCTCCAATACTTCCACGAAGTCTGGGCACAAAGACAGTTTAGACGAGGAATTTGAAGCCTATTAAGGCAGAGGAGGCAGACATGGAAACGAAAGAAACAATGCACAGTTGCCAGTTTGTGACCTTTGTCCTCGGTAGCGAGTTGTTCGGGGTAGAGGTCAATCGAACCCGAGAAATATTGAGTCTGATTCCTGTGACCAGCGTTCCGCAGACTCCGGACTACATGTTGGGCGTGATCAACCTACGTGGCCAGGTTGTGCCGGTGATCGACATGAGACTCAAACTCAGTATGCCCAAATCAGAAGCGACCCAAGAAACCTGCATCATCGTACTCGAGATTCAGGTCGATGAGGAAATCCTAGTGGTCGGAGCTCAAACCGATGCGGTGCGTGAGGTGCTGGAAATCAACTTCGACCAGATCGAGCCGCCGCCAAAGC
>PKTY01000077.1 GCA_002869725.1 Desulfuromonas sp.
CTCCTCAAGGATTTCCTCGGCGTTGGCAACCTGGCTGTTCACATAGCCTTCAACACTGATCACCCGTTTGCGGTCCGTCCGATTGATGGTGCTAAAACCGCGGCTCTCAGAGATTTCCGCAGCACGGTTCAGTGGAATTTCTCCGCCGGCCAACGTCCGGATACGCAGGTTCTCGAGGTCCCAAAGCCGCTTCCGGCTCTCCTCCGGGTAGCGCACCTTGATCTTGACCTCATTGCGGCCGCGCTGCAGCCTCAGCGCTTCGGAGCCGTAAAAGGCTGCTCGCAGCTGCCGACCAAGCTCCTGCTCGGTAATTCCTAGCGTCCGCGCCTCTGGTTTGAGATGAATCTTCAGTTCACGCTTACCGATCGTGTAGTTGTCGGTAATATCGTTGGTTCCGGGGTAGGCAGCTATGGTGGTCTTCAGCCGCTCTGCAGCTTGATCGAGCACATCAAAATCTTCATGGGCCAGCTGGATGTTTATATTGGCACCAAAGTGCATCAGGTTCGAAGTAAAGGTCAATGTCTCGACACCGGGAATCTCCCCTATTTCCTGGCGCCAACGTTCCGAGATCTCTGAAGCGACGATGTCACGATCCTCGCTCGGAGTCAGGTACATGACAATGCTTGACAGGTTGCCGCCTGAACTGGTGAAGGTCCCGCCCGGGCCCCGGTCCAGGGTCGACGAACCGACCACCGCGTAAATGTTGCGCATGACCGTTTCACCCTCCGACAGCTGGCTGTCGAATTCACGGGCAACTTTCAGACCTGCCTGCACAATCCGCTCCTGGACCTTGGCCGTCTGGACGACCGGCGTCCCGGGTGCCAGTTCCAGCGCAACCCGGATATCATCACCATCCACCTCCGGCATGAAACGGAATTTGACGATACCACCGCCGACCAATCCGCCCCCGGCGACCAGCAGGACACCGAGTGCGACAGCGACCGTCGCATAGCGGTAACGCAGGCTCAAATCGAGCAGCCGCTTGTAAGGCCCTCGGATAAACAGGTCCAACTGCTCGCCAAAACGACGCCGCAGCCGATCAATCCCGCCAATCAGGCCATGCGTGTATTGACGCGGCTTGCCCAACGCCAGATGTGCCGGCAGAATAAACAGACACTCGATCAGTGAAACCAGCAAGATCCCAATGACTATGGTCGGAATTACTCCGATGAACTTACCCATAATACCGCTGATATAAAGCAGCGGCATGAACGCCGTCACCGAGGTAAGAATCGCAAAAACCACCGGCTGTGCCACCTCAGTTGCCCCATTTTTTGCCGCCTGCAGGTAAGGCACACCAGCCTGACGCTGCTCGTAGATGTTTTCACCAACCACGATCGCATCGTCAACCACAATTCCGAGCGCCATGATGAAGGCAAACAGCGAAATCATATTGATTGAGACATCCAGGGCCGGCATGAACATCAGTGCCCCGCAGAATGAGATCGGGATGCCGAGCATCACCCACAACGCGAGGCGAATTTCGAGAAACAGCCCCAGCACCAGGAACACCAGCACCAGACCGATCATTGCATTCTTGACCAGCAGGTCCTTGCGACTCTTGAACAATTCCGAGTCGTCCTTCAAGGTATCAACCTGCACAGCTGTCGGCAGATCAGGTCGCTTCTGTGCGACGAATTCCTTGACGGTCTCAGCGATTTCCGTCGGCTTCTGATCGCCGACCCGGTAGACCTTGACCATGGCTGCAGGCTTGCCGTCAAAGGTTGCAAACTGATCGGTTTCCTCGAAACTGTCGCGCACCTCGGCAATGTCGCCAAGGGTTATTTCCGTACCGGCAGCAGTCGTCAGCACCACGATATCGGCGTACTCATGACCGGTGTAGCGCCGCTCTTTGGTCCGGATCAGGATTTCACCACCCGGTGCCTTGATGGTCCCACCCGGCAGATCCACAGACGCCTGCCTGACCCGCGCGGCCACCTGGTCGAGAGTCAACCCATAACGCCGCAGCTGCTCTTCCGACAGCTCAATGGCAATTTCGTAAGGACGCACGCCATCCAGATCGATCTGGGTAATATTGGGCAGCAACAGCAGTTCATCACGCAATTGCTCTGCCTGTTCCCGCAGGCTGCGCTCCGGCAAATCACCATAGACGACAACCGAGATGACCTGGCGCCGGTTGAGCATCTTGCTGATCACCGGTTCTTCCGAGTCCAACGGAAAGGTCGTAATCCGGTCGATTTCGCTCTTGATGTCCTGCAA
>PKTY01000251.1 GCA_002869725.1 Desulfuromonas sp.
CTCGATCGCCACGACACTGTCGGCATCGACCTGGTCGCCATGTGCGTCAACGACATCATCGTCCAGGGGGCCGAACCGCTTTTTTTCCTCGACTACCTGGCCACCGGTCAACTGGCGCCGGAGAAGGCTGCAGAGATTGTCAAGGGGATCGCCGAAGGCTGCCGACAGGCCGGCTGCGCCCTGATCGGCGGTGAAACTGCAGAAATGCCCGGCATGTACGCCCACGGTGAATACGACCTGGCCGGCTTTACGGTCGGCGTGGTCGATCGTGATTCCATCATCGACGGATCATCCACCCAGGTGGGCGATACCCTGATCGGCATCGCCTCCAACGGGCTTCACTCCAACGGCTACTCCCTGGCCAGGCGGATTGTCGAGGAACGTATCACTGGCGGCTATGCCGCCATACCGGAGGGTTTCGATGCGCCTCTCAGTGAGGTGATGTTGCGACCGACTCGGATCTACGTTAAATCGATCCTCAACCTGTTACGCGATTTCCAGATCCACGGCATGGCCCATATTACCGGCGGAGGACTCCTCGAAAACCTGCCGCGCATCCTGCCAAACCACTGCCGGGCCAAGATTGACCGCGAATCCTGGCAGAAGCCCCCGCTCTTCGAACTGCTGCGCAACGTCGGCAAGCTCGCCGATGAGGAGATGTTTCGCACCTTCAACTACGGGGTCGGCATGGTGTTGGTCGTTCCGAAGATTTCGGCCGACGATATCCTGGTGCGCTTGCAGGGGCTTCAGGAGCACGCCTGGATCATCGGCGAAATCGCCTCATCCGCTGAAGACCTGCCATCCGTGCAGTTGCTCTGAGCTTCAAGACAGCAATAAGGCATCCCTCTGTGATGATACCCTCCCAAAATCGTTCCCAGCCCCTGCGCCTCGGCGTCCTCGCCTCCGGCAGCGGCAGCAACCTGCAGTCGATCATCGATCGCTGCCAGGACGGCAGCCTGTCGGCCGAAGTGGTCCTGGTGATCACCAACAATCCGGACGCCAAAGCTTTGGACAGGGCGCAGCAGGCCGGAATCCCGGCCGTTTGCATCGACCATCGCCAATTTGCCGGGCGAGAAGAATTCGACCGGGCCCTGGTGGCGAAACTGCGCAGCGCCGGCGTTGAACTGGTGGTGCTGGCCGGTTTCATGCGCATCATTACGCCGGTCATGCTTGAAGCCTTTCCACAGCGGGTCATCAACATCCACCCCGCCCTGCTCCCCGCCTTCCCCGGACTCCACGTCCAGCAGCAGGCCATCGATTACGGTGCCCGCTTTTCCGGTTGCACCGTCCATTTCGTCGATGCCGGAGTCGATACCGGACCGATCATCATCCAGGCGGTCGTGCCGATCTTAGCCGGCGACGATGCCGAACGCCTGGCTGCCCGCATTCTCGAGCAGGAGCACCTCATCTACCCCCGCGCCATCCAGCTGATTTCCGAGGGTCGGATTCGCATCGAAGGTCGCCAGGTCCGAATCGATCCACCTGCGGCCGTCACAGGGGACAGACTGATCAACCCTGGACTGGTTAACTGAAGGATTCTCAAGGCATGTCGCAGTCCAAGGCCCGAACCCCGATTCTGGTAAGCGCCTGTCTGCTCGGCATCGCCTGCCGCTATGACGGCAGAGCCAAGCCCAACTCCGCCGTTTCCGAACATCTCGCCAGACATGACCTGCTTGCCATTCCGGTCTGCCCGGAGCAGCTCGGCGGTTTGCCCACGCCTCGCGAACCAACCCGTTTTTCCAGAGGCGACGGCCAGGATATCCTCACTGGTCATGGGGAAGTTGTCACTCATTCCGGCAAGCCGCTCACCGAACCGTTTCGAAAAGGTGCCGAACAGACCCTGCTGATCGCCCGGCTGTGCGGCTGCCAGAGCGCCCTGCTCAAGGAACGCAGCCCCTCCTGTGGCGTCAACCAGATTGATTGCGATGGTCACATCGTCGCCGGCATCGGCGTTGCCAGCGCCCGGCTCAAGGCCGAGGGTTTACAGGTGTTCAGCGAAGAAGACTTGCCAAGAGGTGAAGAGTGAGTGTCCGTCAATACGATATTGCTGTCATTGGCGGCACTCTTTCGGCACGGATTGCTGCTGCCCTGCTGGCCAAGTCCGGGCAAAGGGTCTTGTTTGTGCGCCAGCGCGAAGCGACAGCACCAACCTGGTTCCACTCATCGCTGTTTCTGCAAAACCTGCTCGGTCTGCTCGGTGGCCGCTCCTGCTTTGC
>PKTY01000334.1 GCA_002869725.1 Desulfuromonas sp.
ACGGTAGCGGCTGGGGGCACGGCTTCAATCTTGGTGCCCTGTACAAGCTGACCGACCGGGTTTCAATCGGCGCTGCTTATCGGAGCCATATTGACGTGGAGGTCGATGATGGCGAGGTCGACTACGAGAACGTCGACCCGAGACTGGCCCTGCTCTTTCCGGAAGGTGGCGGTCACAGCAAAATCCGTCTGCCGGCCCAATTTACTGCCGGAGTCGCCCTGCAGGCCACTGAACGCTTGGTGGTTGAAGCGGGCTGTCGCTGGGAGGATTGGGCTTCCACTGACCAGCTCAAGATTGATCTGGACAACCCGTTCCTGGGTCTGACAAGCCAGGTTATCCCACGTGACTGGCGTGCCACCTGGGCCTGGAACCTCGGGGGGCAGTATCGCGTCAACGACAAATTGGCCATCAATGCAGGCTACCTCTACTCTGATGACCCGGTTCCCAACTCAACCTTCGAACCGGTCATCCCCGATTCTCCCGCTCACCTGTTCACCGTGGGCGCCGACATGCACTACAGCGCCTGGACGTTGTCGGGAGCTTTCGGCTACGAATACCACGAGTCACGCGACAAGTCGAACAGCCTCGGCGACCCGCTCGGCTCTATGGCCGCCGGCGTCCCGGTCGGCACCGCGAACGGCGAGTACACCACAGATATCTACCTGATCGGCGTCAGCCTCGGATATCAATTCTGAAGATTTTAAATAAAAAACCCCTCTCCCCTTGGCGGGAGAGGGTTGGGGTGAGGAGGGAAGACCGAAAAACCTGCACCTTACATCACCAGCATTCAGAACTCGCCTTTCAATTCATATCCACACTGCCGGCAGTAGTGGCCATCAAGAGCCCTCTCCTGCAGGCGGAAACCGTGCCGGCGGATCACGACAGCCTCACACCCCGGGCAAAGGGTGTCTTCACCATCTGCGGTTGCGACATTGCCGACATAGATATGCGCCAGGCCAACCTCCCGGCCGATGGCACGTGCCTTGAGCAGGCTTTCGGCTGAAGTGGGCGGACGGTCCAGCATCTTGTAGGTGGGATAGAACGCCGTAACATGCCAAGGCACCTCCCGGCCAAGCTCGCCAGCAATAAATTCAGCGATCTGACGCAGCTCTGCCGGGCTGTCATTCAGCCCCGGAATCACCAGAGTCGTTACCTCGAGCCAGAGACCGAGGCGTCGGTAATCTTTCAGGCACTCCAGGACTCCGGCCAGCGATGCGCCAGTCACCTCCCGATAGATTTTTTCGTCAAAGCCTTTCAGGTCGACATTGGCCGCATCCAGGAAGGGTGCGATCTTTTCCAGGGCCGCCGTTGTCGTATAACCATTGGTCACAAAAACATTTCTGATACCGGCTTCTCTGGCCAGCACAGCTGTATCGTAGGCATATTCATAAAAAATAGTCGGTTCGGTATAGGTATAGGCGATACTGGCACACTGCTGTGCAGCAGCATCGGCAACCACCTGCTGCGGTGACAGATCCTCCCCCGGAATACCCTGCTTCTCGTGGGGCCACTGGGAGATATCCGCATTCTGACAATGCAGGCAGTGGAAATTACAACCGACCGTCGCAATAGACAGCGACCGGGAGCCAGGCAGGAAGTGAAACAAAGGCTTCTTCTCGATCGGGTCGACCTGTTCGGCAATACTGCGCCCATAGACAAGGGTATACAACGTGCCGGCGTGATTCTCCCGCACGCCACAGCGGCCCCGTCGTCCATCTGCGATCGCACAGTGGAAACGACACAGGTTACACTGCACCCTGGCATTATCTCGCTCTTCCCAGAATTGAGCTCTCTGCATAACTCCTCCGTGACAAGCGCATCCGCAAGGTCAGTTCTCACACTATAACATACTCATTTTGCGCCACCGGTGAGCCATCAAAAATGTTATCTTGAGACCCTCGACAAGTTGACGTGGCAGAAAAGGACGGGTCCATGCCCCGAGCACAAGCGCTGGCACAGCTACAAACAGGCGACCTCTTCGACCTGCTGGTTATCGGCGCTGGTGCGACCGGTTGCGGCATCGCCCTGGATGCCGCCACGCGCGGACTGAAGGTCGCCCTGATCGACAAGAATGACTTTGCCGAGGGCACCAGCAGTCGCAGCACCAAACTGCTGCATGGTGGGGTTCGCTACCTCGAGGCAGCCGTCAAAAAGCTGGATCTGGCCCAATACAACCTGGTTCGAGAAGGCTTGCGCGAACGCGCCCTCCT
>PKTY01000335.1 GCA_002869725.1 Desulfuromonas sp.
AGTGGGGCCGGCGCATATTCGGGAGTTGGCCCGGCGCTTGAAGGGTTAGGTGGGGGCACCCTGTTGATGCTTTCGGTTCTGTTGACCAGCCGATCAGACGCATAAAGAAGAAGGGAAAGACCATGGCAAACACGACTCAGCAGGATCGCGCAACAGGCGCCCTTTTGGGGGCGTTGATCGGGGATGCTCTGTCTCTGGGGCCACACTGGTATTACAATCTCGACGAACTCAGGCATGACTACGGTGACTGGGTCAGTGATTATACCGATCCGCAACCGCATCGTTACCATGCCGGCCTGAAAGCCGGACAACTGTCCCAGGCGGGTTATCTGCTGACGATGATGATGCAGTCCCTGGCCGATTGCGACGGTTACGATGAGGCAGATTTCTGTCATCGCCTCGACACCGAGCTGTTTCCCCAGCTCGACGGCACCCCGATGAGTGGCCCGGGCGGTTATACCAGTCAATCGATCCGCGAGGCCTGGCGACGGCGGGTGCAGCAGCAACGGCCCTGGGGCCAGACCGGCGGGCATGCCGACACCACAGAAGCGATCGAGCGCACCCTGGCGATTGCGGTCCGCTATGCGCAGCAACCACAGCGGCTTGCGCAAGCCATTGCCAGCAACACGGTGCTTACCCAATCGGATGACACGGTGGTATCGATGACCGTTGCTTATGGCGCCGTGCTGAGCCTGCTGGTCCAGGGACACACGCTGGATGAGCAGCTGTCGGGCAAACTGATGAAACTTGTAAAAACGGATCAGCTGCCCTTCCATGCGGTCACAAGCGACAATTTGCAGCCACCGAAACCGGGCGATCCCGACCCGCCACGGGTCGGGCGCTTTGCCTCTCCCGATGCGCTGCTGACGCCGTCCTACATGGCGGCTGCGGCGATTGACCCGGATATCAGCATAGAGCCGGCCTGGAAAGTCTCGATCGTTTACGGCATGCCATGCGCCATCTACCACCAACTGCCGGCGGCCTACTATCTGGCGGCCCGTTTTCATGATGATTTTGAAGCCGCGGTGCTGCATGCCGTGAACGGGGGCGGGCAGAATCAGGCCCGGGCCATGTTGACGGGGGCCCTGGTGGGAGCCCAGACGGGGTGTTCGGGTCTTCCACAACGCTTGCTGGAGGGTTTGGAAAATTCGGAGCGATTGACCGGCCTGGCAACCCGAATCGCTAAAAGACTCTGACTGCTTTACGAGTGATGAGTGGTCAGGCGTGCGGGCCAATTTCGCGGACGTGTTGCCGGCGCCTGGACCGGTTCCAGGATCACCTGTTTTGAACCACTGCGAGACGGGCTCTGGAAGGTGACCGGGGTTCCGGCGACCGGGCATCGCCTGCGAGGCCTGGCCGATGACCAAGAAAGAAATCGGGTGACAGAGGACTCATTTAATTCTTTAATAAAAGAACCCGTTCACACTAAGCAGAGTTAAAGCTCGATCCGGAAGGCAGGGCATCGATGAGCTATAAAATAGGCCTGATCAGCGATGTTCACGCAACGTTGGACCCTCTCCGGGACGCTTTGACCCTGCTGCGCGAGGCCGGCGCCGCCACCATTCTGTGCGCTGGCGATATCGCCGGCTACGGCGTCGAGCTGGAACAGACCCTCGCCTTGCTGAACGACAGCGGCTGCAGGGTGATCTTGGGCAACCACGACCTCTGGTGGCTGGAGCGCCACGCCAGTGACCCGGCCGGTCCGGCCGCGCAATCCCTGCGCAGCCTGCCGCGGGAGATCGCCCTGGAGGCGGCCGGTAAACGGGTCTACATGGTTCACGCCAGTCCGCCGGCGTCGCTCATGGACGGGATCGTGCTGCTCGATGAGCAGGGCGACCTGATCGCGGGGCAGCAGCAGCGCTGGGCCAGAGCCTTGCAGGACCTGCCGTTCGATGTGCTGGTCGTCGGCCACACCCACCAGGTGTTCGCCGAGCAGCTGGGAGGAGTGCTGGTGGTCAACCCAGGCAGCACGCTGTTCAATCACACCTGTGCATTGTTGAGCCTGCCGGAGCGAAAGGTCGAGTTTCTGGCGTTGGGCGGCAGGGAGCCGCTGCTGGCTTGGAACTGGGGGATGATGCGTGGCGGGGGACCGGGTTCGTTGCTCCCTCGCCGGACATTCTTTCGGGAGAACCCCGTGAGCCTGTCCGCGGAATCGAATGATATCAAAATGTTGTAACTGTCCGAAAAATAATTGGAAAGTGTCGCTTGAC
>PKTY01000257.1 GCA_002869725.1 Desulfuromonas sp.
AACGGACTGGGCGATGCCGTGCACGCCCTGCGCGATCCGACCCGCGGCGGCGTCGCCACCACCCTCAAGGAGATCGCCCTGCAGTCAGAGGTCGACATCTGCCTGCAGGAATCAACCTTGCCGGTTCTGGACACGGTCCGGGGCGTCTGCGCCATCCTCGGTCTCGACCCGCTGTTTGTCGCCAACGAGGGCAAGCTGCTCGCCTTCGTAGCCGCTGACGCCGCGACCGAAGCGCTGCAGATCATGCGCGGCCACCCCCAAGGGCAAGAGGCCGAAATCATCGGTGAGGTCACCGGGAAATCAAACGGCAAGCTCTTTCTGCAGACGAGCATCGGCGGCCTGCGCGCCATCGACATGCTGGCAGGAGAGCAGCTGCCCCGCATCTGCTGATCCGGAACAAGCCTATGACTCAACGTACCCAAATCCGCATTGAGAGCATTGTCCAGGGTGTCGGCTTCCGTCCTTTCGTCTATCGGGAAGCAGCCGCCTGCGGCCTCACCGGCTGGGTCCTCAATGACAGCCAGGGCGTCCTGATCGAAGCGGAAGGACCGCCGGAGCAGCTTGCCGACTTCCTCGACCGGCTTCAGCAGCGCCTGCCCCCCCTGGCAACGATCACCAGCCTGCAGCAACAGGAGGTCTCACCAAAAGGCGACCAAGACTTTACAATCCGTCACAGTCAGGAACAGTCGGACTCTTCTGCGCAGATCGCGCCGGACACCTATGTCTGCGACGACTGTCTGCAGGAGCTGTTCGACCCGGGTGACGCCCGTTATCGCTATCCGTTCATCAACTGCACCAACTGCGGTCCCCGCTACAGCATTGTCACAGGGATTCCGTACGACCGACCCAAGACCACAATGGCTGTTTTTCCAATGTGCCCGAACTGCCAAGCCGAATACGATGACCCCACCTCGCGCCGCTTCCACGCCCAGCCAAACGCCTGCCCACGGTGCGGACCACAACTGCAGCTCTTGAATGCCGACGGGACGCCGCACATTTCAGACACGCCGATGGAGACAGCGATCAGTCTGCTACAGCAAGGGGGAATTCTGGCCATCAAAGGCCTGGGCGGTTATCACCTGGCAGTCGATGCCGGCAACGATGCGGCGCTGGCCGAGCTGCGCCGCCGCAAGGCCCGTGATGAAAAACCGTTTGCGTTGATGAGCCGGAATCTCGAGCAGGTCCGACAGTACGCAAAAACCAGTCCTGAAGAGGAGCGTTTGCTGAGCAGCACCGAGCGACCGATCGTACTCCTTGAGCAGCAAGACCAACATGGCATCTCCCCCCTGGTGGCGCCACGTAACCGCTATTTCGGCGTCATGCTCCCCTACACGCCGCTGCACTACCTCCTGCTGGAACAGCACTTCACCGCACTGGTGATGACCAGCGGCAACCTGACCGATGAACCGATTGCCTACCAGAATGATGACGCCTGCGAACGCCTCAAGGGGATCGCCGATTTCTACCTGAGCCACAACCGCGAGATTTTCACCCGCACCGACGATTCGATCGTGCGCGTCATGGCCGGCCAGCCGATGCTGCTGCGCCGTTCACGCGGCTATGTGCCACGCAGCATTGCCCTGCCTGCCGCACAGGACAACATCCTCGCACTTGGTGCTGAGTTAAAAAACACCTTCTGCATGACCCGTCAGGACCGGGCATTCATGAGTCATCACGTCGGTGACTTGAAAAACCTGGATGTTTACCGTTCCTTTGAACAGGGGATCATGCATCTGCAGGAGATTCTTTCCTGGCAACCGCACTGCATCGCCCACGACCTGCACCCCGACTACTTCTCCAGCCTCTATGCTTTAGAACAGGAAGTGCTACCGACTGTCGCCGTGCAACATCACCACGCGCACCTGGTCAGTTGCATGGCAGAGCATGGCGAAACCGAACCTTGCCTGGGCATGATCTTCGACGGCATCGGCTATGGCGTGGATGGACATATCTGGGGTGGAGAGTTTTTGCTTGGCGACAGTCAGAAGTGTGAGCGGCTCGGCCATTTCGCCTACCTGCCGATGCCGGGCGGTGATGCGGCCACCCGGCAGCCCTGGCGCATGGCCATCAGCCTGCTCACCCAGGTTTACGGCGATGAGTTGCCCGGATTGCCGCTGCTGGCCGCAATTCCGTCGCAGGACCTGAAACTGCTGCGCCAGATGATCGACAAGGGCATCAACAGCCCCCTGACCAGCAGCTGCGGC
>PKTY01000174.1 GCA_002869725.1 Desulfuromonas sp.
AAAAGCTCCATGATCTCTATCAGTTGTGGCACGTCGGATCGTACATCATCGCCAGCCGTCCGCGGCTGGCCAGACAGTTGGCACAGAGGCTGCCGGCATCGTTGTAACGCTCCTGAGCCAGCAGCAGACCGGCCTGCACGGCCGGTTCATCAGGAAGATCCTGCGGATCGAACTCGCTGTGACAGTGACGACAGATTGTCATGAAATCGTTTCCAGGTGGTGACGCACCAGTCCGGCCAGCGCCTCCAGAAAGTCCGGGTGGTCGTTGAGGGACGGACTCCGTTCAAAACGCGGCAGACCAGATTTCTCAGCATGCATGCGCATTTCGAAGTCGATCTCCTGGAGAGTTTCAATATGGTCGGAGACAAAGGAGATGGGGACGATCAGCACTCCCGGAACCTCTTCCGCCGCCAGACGATCAAGCTCATCAAGGGTATCGGGCTCCATCCACTTGACCGGCCCGCTACGGCTCTGAAAACCGAGGGCATGGGACATGGCTCCAAGCCGCTGCATCACCCCGTCGACGGTTGCCTGGACATGATCAAGGTAGGGATCGCCACGATCGATGAACTGCTGCGGCAGGGCATGGGCCGAGAACAGCAGGCACACCTCATCGCGCACCAGTTCGTGAAACTTTTCAAGCCCTTCGCGGATACGATTGCTCAGGGCATCCAGGTAAGCGGGCCAATCGTACCAGTCGCGGATGATGGTGTATTCAAGTTGCGGATGAACTCTGGCGGCGGCCTTAGCGAAGTCGTTGAGACTGCTGCCGGTGGTCGCACCGGTGAAGTGGGGGTACATGGAGAGAACCACGGCCTGTTCGATGCCGGCCTGCTTCATCTGACGCAGGCATTCGTCGGCCCGGGGTTCCCAGTAGCGCATGGCGACGTAAGGGGCGAATTGTTCTCCGAGTAGGGTGGCAACCCCTTCGCACTGCTTGACGGTCCAGTCGAGGAGCGGCGACTTGCCGCCGATAGCGGCGTAGTTGAGCCTGACCTTGGGGGCACGCAACCGGCTGATCAGCCAGGCAAATGGTTTTTGCAGCAGGCTGCCGGCCGGCAGCTGGATCAGTTCGCGATCGGCAAACAGGTTAAAGAGAAACGGGCGGACCGCACTCAAAGAGTCGGGTCCGCCCATGTTCAGAAACACCAAACCAGTCGGCTTGTCGGGATTCATACCTGTTCCTATCGGAGGAGGACAGTCCCCATCCAGGGACTGTCCTCTACTTGCCGTTACTTGCCGCTCAACCTGTGGACACACTCCACCATGAACTTGGCATGCTCGGGATCGACGGTCGGCAGAATGCCATGTCCGAGGTTGAAGATGTGCCCCGGGCGACCAGCGTTTTCGTCGAGAATCCGCTTGACTTCGGCTTCGATATGGGGCTTGGGGGCGTAGAGCACGGTCGGGTCGAGGTTCCCCTGCACGGCGATCTTCGGGCCGAGGATGTCGCGGGCCTGGCCCAGGTTGACGTGCCAATCGAGCCCCATGACGTCAGAACCGGCCTGGGCAACGATATCGAGCATGGTCCCGGACCCTTTGACGAAGTGAATGATCGGCACCGTACGATTCAACCCGTCGATCAGCTTTTTGGTGTAGGGGAGGATGTACTTCTGGTAGTCGAGTGGAGAGACGATCCCTCCCCAGGTGTCGAAGATCTGGATTGCCTGAGCCCCGGCGTCGATCTGGGCGTTGAGATACTGGCGATCCATCTCGGTGATCTTGTCAATCAGCTTGGCGAACAGCTCAGGAGCCCCGTACATCATCCGCTTGATCTGGGCGAAGTCCTTGCTCCCCTTCCCCTCGACCATGTAGCAGGCCAGGGTGAAAGGCGCCCCACCGAAGCCGATCAGCGGCACCCGGCCTTCAAACTCGCGGCGCAGGATCTTGATGGTTTCCAGCACGTAGGGGACATCTTCCTCCATCACCGGAATGCGCAGGGCGTCGATGTCAGCCTCGGTGCGTACCGGGTTCTCGAACACCGGCCCGGGAACAAAATCGAGCTTGAGCCCCATCGGTTCGACCGGAGTGAGGATGTCGGAAAAGAGAATCGCCGCATCGGCATTCAGGTAGTCGATCGGCTGTATCGTCACTTCAGCGGCCAACTCCGGGGTCTTGCAGAGCTCGAGGAAAGTCACCTTGCGGCGGACTTCCATATACTGCGGCAGGTAGCGTCCCGCCTGGCGCATCAGCCAGACCGGGGTGTAGTCGGTCTGCTCGCCTCGGCAGGCTTTAAGAAAGGTGTAATCGGTCGACATGTAAGATCTCCTTAAGGTCAATCAAATCAAGCTCACGCACCTTTGCGTGAAGCAATCGGTTATTTGCTCTGCTTCTCCGCCGCTTCCTGCTCCATCCGCTTAAGGGTCCGTTGCGGGATGTAATTGCAGAACGGCTCTTCGGCCATGTAGTCGCCGTAGACCGCGTCGGCCCGGGCTCGGCAGCCGCCGCAGACGTTGATGAACTCGCACTCGCCGCACTTCCCCTTGTAGGCCTTGAAATTGCGCAGATCGTTGAAGGTCTTGGAGTTGAACCAAAGTTCCTTGAACGGCACCTGTTTGACGTTGCCGACCGAGGAGTGAAAATAAGAGCAGGGCTTGAGATTACCGAAGCAGTCGATCAGACAAATGGTCTGGGCGGCAATGCACCCCTTGCCGCCACCCGTGGAAAAAGTCAGGCTGCGACGCTTGAAATCGACCCCTTCGGCCTTGGCCATCTGCGGCACGATCCGGTAGTAATGAGGCGCGCAGGTCGGGCGCATCAGGATCTCGTCCTCATGCTTTTCCTGCTCGTAATGCCAGGAAAGGATCTCCTCGTAGTCTTCCTTGGAGATCAGCTCGTTCATGATCTCCTCGCCACGACCGGTCGGTACGATCATGAACATGTACCAGGCAGTGGCCCCCAGACTCTTGGCCAGTTTGAAGGTGGCGCCGATGTCGTGCTGGTTGCGCTTGGTGAACGATGAATTGACCAGGAACTTGATGCCGTTACGCTTGAGGGTTTCGGCGCCGCGGATCGTCCCCTCGAAGGCGCCCGGACAGGAACGAAAGTCGTCGTGGACCTCGGCGGTCGATCCATCGAAGGAGAGGGAGACCATCTTAATGTCGGCCTCCTTCATCTTGGCGCAGACCTCGTCAGTGATCAGGGTGCCGTTGGTCGCCATGCACATGCGCAGCCCCTTGTTGGTTCCGTAGCTGGCGATCTCGAAAATATCCTTGCGCAGCAGCGGCTCTCCGCCGGAGAGGACCATGACCGGCTGGCTGACTTCACAGATGTCATCGATGAGCTTGAACGCCTCTTCGGTATTGAAATCACCTACCGCTGCGTCCATGTCCGACGAACAGCGGCAGTGCACGCAGTTGAGGTTGCAGCGCTGAGTCGACTCCCAGGCAATCCACTTGGGGATAAATTCGTCTTTCTGTGCTGTCATGACAACTCCTTGACAGGGGAAAAATAACAAGGCCCAGGGACCAGCCCGGGCCTCGAAAAGGTAAGTTTACAACAGGAAGATTTGTCCTGACAAGAGATTCCGGACTTCTGACTCCGGATCAGTGATCGTTTGGGCGGATTCCGTCCCGCAGCTGAGTTCGCTCAGGCGTTGATAGCCTCAGCCTGCTCCAGCTCGAACAGCTCGTTGAAAACCTCCTGGACCGTCTCGATCCGGGTTGCCCTCCAGGCATTGGTGCCGCAGAAGATCAGCCCGGTCTCGGTGTCTCCGCGCTGGGCGCGGTCGAGGGCATGGACGATGCAGAAACGCTCGCCTTCGCTCTTGAAGGTACACTTGCGCAAACAGCCGGTCGGACAACCGGAGAGATATGCGAGATCGCGCTCGCGGATTTTTGCGACATTGGCCATCAGCGCCCGCCCCGGAAGGCCGGCCGGGCTCATGATCAAGCCGATATCCTCGGCCCGGCAATCGAGGTAGGCCTGTTTGAAGGCCATATCCGCATCGCACTCCTCGGTGCAGACGAAGCGACTGGCCATCTGCACCCCATCAGCCCCCTGTTCAAGGGCATGGAGCAGGTCGCTGCGATCCCAGATGCCACCGGCGGCAATCACCGGGATATCGAGATGCCACTCAGACGCAAGGTAGGCCTTGACGCCACGGACCGTCGCATACTGATCATAACTGCCGTCCCCGATCTTTTCCAGTTTTTCGCCAAGGTGCCCACCCGCAGTGTCCGGATCCTCGACCACGACGGCGTCGGGGAGCCGGTCGTAGGCCTTGGCCCACTTGCGGCAGATCAGCTCGGCAGCCTTCACTGAAGAGACGATCGGAACCAGGGCTACCTCCGGCCAGTCGGCGGTCAACTCCGGCAGGTTGAGGGGCAGACCGGCACCGCTCACGATCAGCTTGGCTCCCCCCTCGCAGGATGCCTTGACCATCTCGGCATAATCGGTGACCGCCACCATGCAATTGGTGCCAATAATTCCATCCGGCGCGATGGCATAGGCTTTGGCCAGTTCGTCCTTGAGGGCCAGAGCCTCAGTGGCAAAATAGTTGCTGCCGTCATAGCGCGGGCTGTTGATGGCAATCCCGGCCGTGGCAATCAGGCCGACCCCCCCGCAGCGGGCGACATGCCCAGCGAGACCAGCAGCGGAGACCCGAACTCCCATCCCCCCCTGGACCAGGGGGAACAGACTTTCATGTTGTCCAATACGCATCGGCTAACTCCTTAACTCTGTTGCAGCGTTGGCTTTTGTCACTGTAGCAGAGAAGAGCCGGTCGCAATGTAATACTTGTGTAAAATCGCCAGCGGACAATCCCCTTGTCGGTCTGCCCCCGAAAATGGTAAAGAGAATCCCCATGAAGTGGCTGCGCAAACTGTTCAATCCACTGCTCGCCTTTATCGGCATCCAGTTGGCCTGGGTGCTGGTCGTGGTGGTTTGGTTCAACTGGTTCATCGGCAGCCATCGCAAGCTGCGCGAGATCGCCGCAAAGTATCGCCCCGACCTGCTGACCGGCGGCCCCGACTGGCTGATCCTTGCCGAAGGGCTGGTCCTGCTGGTGGCCATCCTGGTCGGAGTCTACGTGATTTTCGTCTACTGGAGCCGGCAATCGGCCCTGGTTCGTGAACAGCGCCAGTTTATCTCGCAGGTCACTCATGAGCTGAAATCACCGTTGGCCTCGCTGCAACTGCACCTGGAGACCCTGCGCCGGCACCAGCTTCCCCTCGAAAAACAGCAGGTCTTTCTGGAGACCATGCTCGCCGACACCAGTCGTCTCAACGGTTTGATCGACAACCTGCTCTCGGCCAGCCGCATCGATCAGAAACACTGGCAGCTCAACCTGCAGCCCATCGATTTCAGTGAGTTCATCAGCCACTATTTTCGCATCCGCCAGTACAACCTTCCCCGGGCTGGGCGCCTCGACCTGGAGATTGAGCCCAACCTGCATGTCGCCATCGACCGCGATGCTTTCGAAACGATTTTACGCAACCTGCTGGAAAATGCCGTCCTCTACTCGGACCAGTCCCCCGAACTCCGGGTCAACTTGAAGCGCCTTGACAACTCCTGCCTGCTCTCTTTCGCCGACCGGGGTCGCGGCATCGACCAGAACGATCAGAAGAACATCTTCAAGATGTTCTATCGGGTACGGCGCAAAAACGAGAACATACGGGGGTCCGGTCTCGGCCTCTACATTATTAAAACCACCGTGCGCAAGCACAAAGGAACGATCAGTGTCGAAAGTGCCGGGCAGGACCAGGGGACAACTTTTCACATCGAGCTGCCGCTCTGTCCAACCCCGGAGAAAAGATTGTCATGAAAAAGGCGCACATCCTGCTGATTGAGGACGAGACCCACATCGCCCAAGGCTTAATCTTCAACCTGGAGGCTGAAGGGTACCGGGTGACCCATGTGGAGACCTGCCAATCGGCCCGATCCGCTTTTGAACAGCTGCAGCCAGACCTGGCGATTCTCGACCTGATGCTTCCGGATGGCCATGGACTGACCCTGTGCCGGGAGTTCCGCCGAGCCAGTCCCCAACTGCCGATTCTGATTCTGACCGCGCTCGGCGATGAGCAGGAACGGGTGGCCGGCCTTGCCGAGGGTGCCGACGACTACCTGAGCAAACCGTTCAACCTCAACGAGTTTCTGTTGCGGGTGGCCGGCATGCTGCGCCGTTCCGGCTGGTATCACCCTGAAGAAAAGGGTTGTGAGCCTTTCCGTTTCGGACAAAACGTCGTCGACCTCACCAACCTTGAGGCCCAGACCGCTGGTGGAACCATCCGTCTGACCGAACTCGAAGGACGGATGCTCGCCATCTTGTTTGCCGCCGACGGACAGACTCTGACCCGGGCCGAGCTGCTCAAGTCGGTCTGGGGCCTGAGCGCTGACACCGAAACCCGCACTCTCGACAACTTTGTGGTCAGGCTGCGCAAGTATTTCGAAACCGACCCGGCCCACCCACAGCATTTCCTGACAGTGCGCGGCCGGGGCTACCGATTCATCAGAAACCCACCCGAAAAATCCCCTTAAAACCCCAAACTTTCTTGGCAGTTTTCTTGAATCCTGAAGACCTTTTGCGATAATGTGCGTGTTCGACTCGACAACATAAATGAATCTGTGCTGGCGATCACTGGCAAGCATAACGAGGAGAAACGATATGAAAGCAGTCCTGATGGAAGAGTTTGGTGGCGTTGAGGTTCTCAAGGTCGGTGAGATTGACAAGCCGGCTCCCAAGCAAGGCGAAGTCCTGATCAAGGTTGTTGCCACCTCGATCAATCGTCCGGACCTGGTGCAACGCCAGGGCAACTACCCACCTCCTCCAGGAGATTCGGAGATTCTCGGCCTGGAAGTGGCCGGAACCATTGCCGAGCTCGGACCCGGGGTCGAAGGATGGGCTGTCGGCGACCGGGTGATTTCGCTGGTGGGCGGCGGCGGCTACGCCGAATACGCTGTAGCTTACGCCAGTCACCTGATGCCGATTCCGGAGACGGTAAGCTTTGAAGAAGCCGCCTGTATCTGCGAATCCTATGTGACCGCTTTTCTCAATGTGTTCATGATCGGCGAAATGAGTAACGGTCAGACCGCGATCCTCCACGGCGGTGGCGGCGGGGTTAACACCGCCGCGATTCAGCTCTGCAAAGCCCTGACCCCGGACAGCAAACTGATTGTCACCGCCCATCCCTCGAAGATCGATCGGGTTAAGGATTTGGGCGTCGATCTGACAATCAACTACCTCGACAATCCGGACTTCACCGAAATCGTCAAGGAATATACCGGCAAAAAGGGAGTCGATCTGATCCTCGACCACGTCGGCGCCAAATACCTCGGCCCGAACATGAAGTCGTTGGCCTACAAGGGGAAGCTGGTGATCATCGGTGTCATTTCCGGCATCAAGGCAGAGCTCAACCTGGCACTGATGATGGTCAAGCGCCAGCAGATCATCGGATCGGTTTTACGCTCCCGGCCAGTCCCGGAAAAAGCCGAGATTGTCGCCGAGTTCACGCGCCGGGCTCTGCCCAAATTTGCCGATCGCACGATCGTGCCGATCATTGAGAAAACCTTTACCATCGATGAGGTTGTCGATGCCCACCGCATGATGGAGGAAGACCGGCATTTCGGCAAAATCGTCCTGAAAATTGCGGAGGGTTGACTGGCCGGTCAGAGACAGGATGCGATGCGCACTGACTGCGCCCTGAACATTGTGCTGATTGGCATGCCGGGAGCCGGCAAGAGCACCGTCGGCGTTCTGCTCGCCAAACGGCTCGGCTACCATTTCATCGATACCGACCTGCTGATTCAGACCGGCGAACAGGCACGCCTACAACAGATCATCGCCGAACGCGGTCTGGAAGCCTTTAAACGGGTTGAAGAACGGGTCCTGGGCAGCCTGAAAACCGGACATTCCGTGATTGCCACAGGCGGATCGGCCGTGTACAGTGAACCGGCTATGCGCCACCTCGCGGAGTTGGGTCGCCTGGTCTTTATCGATGTCCCCCTGGCCGAGTTGAAAAAGAGGGTCGATGATATGGATACCAGAGGTCTGGCCCTCGACCCGGGGGAAGATTTCTCGCACCTGTTCGCCAGACGCCGCCCGCTCTATCAAAAATGGGCCGGCATCACCGTCGAGGGGACGAACATGAATCCTGGCCAGATTGCCGCAACGATCGAAACCATGGTCTGCAGTGACTCAAGACCAGAGTGACCTATGCCTTACGGTAAATATTTCAGCAAAGGGCAAAAAGTCTTTATCAAACGGATTTTCTCCGAAGATGAAGACAAAACCCTCGACACCCTGACCGGCTACGCGACCTTGAGCCAAGCCATGCAGCTCGACCTGACTCTCCCCTACGGATCCGACGCGGCCGACTCCTACCCTTTTGAGCCAGGGATGCTGTTCGAGGTCATGACCGATCACCGGGGGATGGGGTTGCGCCTGCGGGCCAGCTTCGTCGCACGGACCAGCGGCAAGGATATTCGCCTCCAATTCGAAGATAATCTCGAATTCATCTCCCGGCGAATGTTCCGGCGCGTCGATGTCAATGCCTGGGTCGGTTACCGGCGTGGCAAGGGGAATCTCGCTCAGATGCGCCAGGAGTGGCAAGAGTGCCTGGCAAAAATTGAAGGGGGCGTCAACCCCAAGGAGTTGACCGAGTTTCAGAAATTTCCAACCAACCTGGCCGGCGGCGGCATGCGCATGCCACTCCCGGCTCCGGTGGTGAACGCCGAGCTGTTGCTGATATTTCTCTCCATCGGCGACAAGCAGGGGATTATATGCGCCCTGGCCGAGGTCATCTGGATCGGACCTTTGGAAGAGGGAGAAATCCAGTCAACAGGCCTGCGTTTTCTCAACATCCGCGAAAAAGACCAAACCCGCATCGACAATGTGGTCAGCAGCGTCCTCGCCAGACTGGAGCAGGCAGGTAAAACCTGAGCCTTCAGACCGTTCAGCGAACAGCCTCTCCGCTCAATCGCCACCAGAGTTCCTTGACGTTCCCGGCGAACACGCTGCCGGCGTCGGCCGGTTCGACCCACCAGTCACCGCGCGCAATTTCCCTCTCAAGCTGCCCCGGCGCCCAACCGGTGTACCCCCGAAAAATCCGATACTGCAGGGTCTCTCCCTCCTGTTCCAGCCATGGCAGAAGTTTGGTGACATCGGTCACGTAGAGATCGTCAAAGATTTTGGCCGAGGGGGCAGGGGTCGGTTCCATAACCTTGACCAGCGCCAGCAGTGCCTGTTCCGCGACCGGCCCCCCATAGGAGAGAAGGCCGCGAACATTCTGGAGCTGCTCCCTTTCACCCAGTACCGCGGCGACTTGCAAACGGCTGGGGCGATTAACGATCAGACCACCGCTCCCCGCTTCGTCATGCTGGATCAGCAGAATGACACTCTTATTGAAACGAGGGTCAGGAAGGCTTTCCCGGGCGACCAGGAAACTGCCGACCTGCAGATCGGCTTCTTTGGCGCTGGCGATGCCAGCACTCCCAGACAGGACCAAACCGAGCAAGAAGACCAAGCTTAGCCAACCGACTCCTTCCAAATCCGTCACTCTTCTCCACTGCTTCATAAGAGCTCCTCATCACCTTTCGGCAACAGCAGCCAGAAGTTGACCGACTGCTTGGTGCGACCGGCCTGTTGCCCCGCCTGATCGCCCATCCCCCAGAAAAAATCGCCGCGTACCGCGCCCTTGATCGCCCCCCCGGTATCCTGAGCCACCATCAGGCGCTGCAGCGGGGTCGAGCTGTTCGGCCAGCTGGTGGCAATGAACACCGGGGCCCCAAGGGGGATGAAACGAGGATCGACGGCCAGACTGCGCCCTGCGGTTAACGGCACACCGAGGGCGCCGGGCGGGCTGGCAAACCCGGCCTCGAGTTCACGAAAGAAGACATAGCTCGGATTCTGGTTGAGCAACGCCTTGGCCTGCGACGGGTTATCCCGGACCCAGGCCCGGATGTTCTGCATCGACATCTGATCACGGCTCATGGCGCCGTTGTCGAGCAGATACCTGCCAATCGACCGGTAGGGGTGGCCATTCTGATCTGCATAGTTGACCAGAACCGAAATGCCATCTTCTAACAGAATACGCCCGGAGCCCTGAATGTGCAAAAAGAAGAGTTCAACCGGGTCGGCCAGCCAGAAAAGTTCCTCGCCGGCAAGGGGCTGGCTATCACCGTCGATGGCGGCCCGGTCCCAGTAAGGGACCACTCGCTGGTTCTCGACACGCCCACGCAGCCGATAGCTGCCCAGCTCTGGATAGAGGTCGGCCAGATCGATGACCAACAGGTCATCAGGACGACCAAACAGCGGGTATCGGTACTCGTCGGTCGCCACCCGGCTGCCACGAAGGTCCGGAACATAGTATCCGGTCAGCAAGCCGCTGCTCTCACCATCGGGTTGCGCAACCCGGTAAGGCGTGAAGTTCGCTTCAAAATAACGGCGGATCCCATCACGCTCCGGCGTCTCCAGCGAAACAGCCTCGGCACAGACCTCCTGCCATTGCGGCCGGAAACGCAACGCCTTGCACCCCTTGAGAAACGTTTCAAAGCCGGAGAAAAGGTCGTCCGCCGACCAGCCAGGAATTTCTCCCCAACCGACTGTTTCCAGAAGAGGAGCCTCCTCTTCCACCTCGGGGGCCTCCCGGGGGAGGTCCCTGGTCACAGGCGGTTCGGCCACAGGAACCGGTGGTGGCGCGCAGGCGGCGAGCAGCGCCAGGACACACATCAAACTGGAGAGGAATCTGGACATGGGTACGACTTTACCTTTGTCATTCATCAACTGTAATCAACGGCGTTTGCGACCATTCATCAGAACATATCGAGAGGGTCGACATCAATAGCCAGCGTCACCCCGGCCGGCACGCGGCACTCCCGGCCTTTCAGCCATGTCAACAGACCTCTTAAAGGTGGTCGTCGCGACGCCTTGAGCAGAATCTGCATGCGATACTTACCGCGAAGCCTGGCCAGCAGGCAGGGGGCCGGGCCAAGGATTTCAACCGGGCTGTTAAAACTGACCAGCCCGCACTGAACGGCAGCGGCTGCAGCCTCGACCTGAGCTAAATCGTTGCCGGAGAAGACCAGATTGGCCAGGTAACCGTAAGGTGGATAGTTGAGACATTCGCGCTGGGCAAGCTCGAATCTGGCAAACCCCGCATAGTCGTGGCGGACCACGTGTTCCAGGGCATAGTGGTCCGGAGCGTAAGTCTGGATCAGCACCCGCCCCGCGCGTTCTCCGCGGCCAGCACGTCCCGCCACTTGACTGAGCAGGGAGAAGACCCGCTCGGAGCTACGGAAGTCGGGCAGGTTAAGTGGAGCATCGGCGTTCATCACCCCGACCAGGGTGACCTTAGGAAAATCGTGGCCTTTGGCGATCATCTGGGTGCCGATCAGCACATCGATCTCTCCGGCCGTCATCGCTTCGATCAACTTAAGATGTGAACCTTTGCGGGTGGTTGTGTCGCGGTCCATCCGCGCAATCCGGGCCTCCGGCAAAAGTTTATGCAGCTCTTCTTCAAGCCGCTCGGTCCCTTGGCCTTCCGGCAGCAGGTTCGGCCCGCCACATCGTTCACACTGACTGGGTGGCTTGATTCTGAAATCGCAATAGTGACAACGCAACTCCCCGTTCACCCGGGAGTAGGTCAGGGTGATCGCACAGTTGGGGCAACGCAGGGTCGCTCCACAGTCGTAGCAGAGCAGAAACGGGGCGTAGCCACGGCGGTTCAACAGCAGCAGCGCCTGTTCGCCGGCCGCAACCGTTGCCATTAAAGATTCGACAAGGCTTGAGCTGAGACCTGAACTGGCTGACTCGGCCGACATGTCGATCAGCCGAACCTCCGGCAACGGCACCCCGGTCCCCCTGAATGGCAGAGACAGGTAGGTCCAGCGTTCGCTACCCGCCGCGTGGTAGCTGGTCAGAGAGGGGGTGGCACTGCCGAGCAGCACCAGGGCCTGTTGTTGTTGTCCACGCAACAGCGCAAGATCCCGTGCATTGTAGCGAAACGATTCCGACTGCTTATAGCTGGCATCGTGCTCTTCATCGACCACGATCAAGCCAAGCCTCGGCAGTGGTGCGAAGACTGCCGAGCGGGCGCCGATCACCACATCGACCTCGCCAGCAGCGACGGCACGCCAGGCATCGTAACGTTCGCCATCGGAAAGCCCCGAGTGCAAAACCGCCAGGCGCACCGCTCCATCCATAAACCGACCGCGGAAACGGGCGACCAGTTGCGGAGTCAGAGCGATCTCCGGGACCATGACCAGCGCCTGTCTCCCCCGGGCAAGGACTCTCTCGATACTCTGCAGATAGATTTCGGTCTTGCCGCTACCGGTTACGCCATGCAACAGGGCCGGCGCGAAGCCTGGGAGCTGATCGATAAACGAGGTCAATCGATCAAGGACCTGCTGTTGCTCACCATTAAGCGCCGGAACCGGATGAGGAATGACTTCTCCGAGAAACGGGTCACGCCGCCGCTCAACCAGACTGACTTCGAGAAAACCCAGTTCGACCAGTCGTTTCAGTGCGGCATGGGGAGTCTCAAACTGTTTGCGTAGAGCGCTGAGAAGCTCGCCACCGCTAGCGCGGACTGCGGCGAGGATTGCCCTTTGCCGCTCGCCACGCGGTTCACCAGTCATCGCTGTGGGGGCATAAAACGAATCGGTAAGAATGGCCGGTGCCCGCTGTTTTCCAGACAAGCCAGAAGGCAGTGCCGCTCGCATCACCGCGCCAATCGGATAAGCATAGTAATCGGCAGCACGCTGGTAAAAACGGGCATGCTGCTGGTGAAACAGGGGGGCCGCATCAAGAAGTTCGGTCACCTCCTTGAGCTCATTGGGTTCAGTCTCCCCCCAGCCGAGCACATATCCGACAACCTGCCGACGACCAAGTGGGACCATGACCCGGCTACCGATCAGGATCTGTTCGGCAAGAGTCTCGGGAACCAGATAGCTGAGCAGCCGATCGATGGGCGCGCTGACCGCAACCTCGACCACCGGCAGGGGAGGAATTGTTGCTTTCACAAGGGCAAGGTTCCTGCGACAAAGTGAGATATCAGGCCGTAAAAGACCGGATTTGGCATGGCAGAAGACGAACCGAGGGCGGTCCTGTTCGCTGACAGAACCGCCCCTTCGTCTCACCGATCAATAAAAGTAAACCCCTAGCCGTTAACCGCCTCGGCCATAGCCACCCCGAACTCCCGGCAGCGGGCGAGGTCATCCTCGGTCGGCTGAAAGCGGAAGCAGAGACTCTCCACCGGCAGTTTGAAACGCAGTCCTTTAAGTCGCTCCTCGATCATCTTGACCGCTTCACCGCTCCAGCCGAAGGACCCGAAGACACCAGCTAGTTTAGCCTTGGGAGTGACCAGGGAGAACAGGGACAGAGCATGCCAGACCTGGGGAGGAGCATCGCGGTTGATGGTCGGCGCCCCGACCAGGACCAGGTCGGCAAGCTCC
>PKTY01000116.1 GCA_002869725.1 Desulfuromonas sp.
AATCTCAGTGCCGGGCAGCAGCAGGTCGAGCAGGCGTTCTTCTGCAGCGTCTTCGGCTTTGATACGAACCTGGCGGGCTTCTTCGTCCCGGACCATGATTACTGCCAAGTCTACCAGGTCGCGGACCATGCTCTCGACGTCGCGGCCGACATAGCCGACTTCCGTAAATTTGCTTGCTTCGACCTTGATGAAGGGTGCTTGGGCCAGTTTGGCCAACCTGCGGGCGATTTCCGTTTTGCCGACCCCGGTGGCACCGATCATAATAATGTTTTTCGGTACGATCTCGTCGCGCAGTTCGGCGGGGACCTGCTGGCGCCTCCAGCGGTTGCGCAGGGCGATGGCCACCGCCCGTTTTGCCTTGTTCTGGCCGATAATATGGCGGTCGAGTTCAGAGACGATCTCGCGCGGGGTAAAGTTGGTCACGGCAGACTCTCGGAAGCGATGTGGTCATTAGTGTAGATACAGATCTCAGCGGCGATCTTCAGCGCCTCTTCAGCGATCTGTTGGGCGTTAAGCGGCGAGTGGCTGAGCAGGGCCTTGGCCGCAGCCTGGGCAAAGGGACCGCCGGAGCCGATAGCGGCAATGCCGTCGTCCGGTTCGATCACGTCGCCAGAACCGGATAACACCAGGGTCGTCTCACTGTCGGCAACGATCAGCAGCGCTTCCAACTTGCGCAGGATCTGATCGGTGCGCCAGTCCTTGGCCAGGGCCACCGCCGCCTTGGGCAGATTGCCGCGAAACTCCTGCACCTTGGATTCAAACTTTTCAAAAAGGGTGAAGGCGTCGGCGGTGCTACCGGCAAAGCCGGCCAGGATCCGTTCATTATACATGCGGCGGATCTTGCGCGCGGTATGTTTCATGACCGTGTTCCCCAGGGTCACCTGACCGTCGCCAGCCATGGCAATCTGGCCATCTTTACGCACGCAAACGATAGTTGTTCCGCGAATATCCATGATCTCTTTTCAGGTTGATGAGTATTTTGAAAAAATAGGAGACATTTTAGCACATGCACAGGGCTAAAAAAAGAAAAATGGCAAAGATATGGGTCTTTACCAAGGGTGCTACATGCTGGACGCAAGCGATATTAAGTCGTTGATTTCGAAAGCCTAAAAAGGTTCGGAAAAGATTTGAAGGTTGCTGTCTGGCCATTCGTTGATGGTCGCCTTTTGAAAAGGAAAATAAAAACTGCCGGCAGACTCCAAAAGAAGTGCCGGCAGCGAATCGTTTTTTGAATAGGGGAAATTACTTGAGAGGCGGCGTGAACAGGGCCAGCAGTTCCACCGGGTTGTCACCGGTGTTCTTCAGATTGTGGGAAACCCCAGGTGGAGCCACGACGCAGCAGCCGGCGGTGAGCAGGGTTTCTTTGCCGTTCATGGTGCAGAGCGCCTCCCCTCCAAGGATGTAGAAGGTTTCTGCCTGCTGGTCGTGGGAGTGGCGCCGAATTTCGCCGCCGACCTCGATGCGGCCACGATGAACGGACAAGGCCGGGTTAAGAACGGCGGTGACCACGTCGCGTAAAAAGAAGCGGTCATGAGCCGGGTGTTCGTATTCTTCCTGTTCGGCGGTGCGAACGATGGTTCCTTTCATGGCTTTCTCCGTCCTTTTTATAGTTCGGTTTGAATATCGAATAACTTCGACTTTGCCGGTCCCGGCCTGCAGCCGGTAGGTTGAGTTCCCGTTCCTGAGTTAGGGCAGCGATGTAGCTTCGTTGGCGGCCCCTCTGTAACCTGCATGTAGTGCGAGGACTAGGCAGTTTCCAAAGCCTCGGCAATCAACTTAGGCGCCGCGGCCAATGCTTCGCCGAGCAGTTCCGGCTTACTACCGCCGGCCTGGGCCAGATCGGGTCGACCGCCGCCGCCACCACCGACCATGGCGGCCAGTTGTTTGATCAACGCTCCGGCCTGCAGGCGTTTGGTCAGATCTTTGGTGACTGCCACCAGCAGGCCGGCTTTGCCACCATGGGCGCTGCCGAGAATCAGTACGCCCGATTCCATGCGGTCACGAACTTGGTCGGCCAGTTCCCGCAGGGACTTACCGTCAAGGTTGTCGGCCCGCCCACAAACCAACGGAACGCCGGCAACGTCGCTGGCCTGGCTGAGCAGATCACCCGCCTGGTCGGCATTGAGTTTGCCTTGCAGGGATTCCACCTCGCGCTCCAGTTCTTTTTGTCTTTCCAGCAGCTTGCGCAGCCGGGTC
>PKTY01000178.1 GCA_002869725.1 Desulfuromonas sp.
AATCAAAAAAAACGGCTAGTTTGCGTGTTTCAAAAACGCGGACAGGGCACATAAAACGGAGTTTTGCACCGCTGCGAGGGGCGGCACGGGATATTTCGCAATCCTGCAAAGAAAAAGGGCCGCCGGATTCCGGCAGCCCTTGACAAACTGAACAGCAGATGAAGACTCAGGCGCGTGACACGAACCGGCCTTCCCTGGTGTCGATTTTCACTGTCTCGCCTGTTTCCAGGTAAGGCGGTACCTGGATTCGCAAACCGGTCTCGAGGAACGCTTCCTTGGTCTGAGCCTGGGCCGTCGCATTCTTGATCACCGGGGCCGTTTCGGTGACCACCAGTTCGACAGTCATCGGTGGCTCAACCGAAACCGGCTGTCCCTGGAACATCCCCATCACCACCTCAGTGCCGTCGAGAAGGTAGCCCTTGACAGGTCCGTAGAGGTCATCGCCGAGTTCGAACTGCTCGTAGTTCTCCAGGTCCATGAAGACACCGTTGTCACCGTCAGCGTAGAGAAACTGCCCTTTGCGTTTTTCGAAGTCGGCCGCATCGACACGCTCGCCGGCCTTGAAGGTCTTTTCCAGCACCTGGGCGGTAAGCAGGTTGCGGTATTTGGTCTTGATCAGGGTGCTGCCGCCGCGAGCCGACGGACTCTGACTGGCGACTTCAAGAACTAGGCAGGGAGACCCGTCCAGAAGGATCACCTGGCCGCGCTTCAGATCGTTGGATGTCATGATGTTTTCTCCGAACTGTAAATTGGATTTTTGGAGCCCGGAATCTAGCACAGCAGACCGGCAAAAACAATCGCCGCCAAGGAGCTGATTTCAAGATTGAGGCAGGAGACAAACCCGAACCGGCCCGCCCACTTTTTGTGCCGCTCGTTGAGCACCCAGGCTTCGATCAGGATCCTTCCAGCACGAACTCGACCGGTACCCGCACCTGGCTGGCGACAGCCAACCCACCGCTCCGCGCCGGCACGAATGTCCAACTGCGAACCGTCTCGGAGGCTGCCCGATCGAGAATACGGTAACCTGAGCTCTGTTCAACAGCGAGATCGGCCACCTCTCCGGTCGAGCTCACATCGACAAGCAGCCAGACCACCCCCTGCCAGCTGCGGCGGCGGGCCAGGCGCGGGTAGTCCGGAATCGGGTTGGACAGATAGGCCGGAACGGCATCGGTGAACGGTTCAGTGGCAACAACTGCCGAAGATCTCAGGCGAGAAACTTCGACCTCCGAATCAAGAGTTGTCGCCGAAGCTGCTTGAGGTTCATCGGTGACCATCTTCGCTCCCCGAACCGTCTGTTCATCCTGAGGCTCAGAGCGGTGCATACTCTTTGATGACACGGGATCGACTGCTGTTGCGACAGGCTGTGTGTCCGGCGCGGCTCTCGGTGTGGCAACGACCGGAAGTTCCCTGGCAGCCGGTTGGCGCCGAGGGCGCTCCGCTTGTCCAGGAGAGACTGGTTGTCGAACGGTTTGAAACGCAGTGGTCTTTTGCTGTTTGGCACTGACCAGCGCGATCTCAACAGGCCCCGAAGCCCTGGAAGAGAGGTCAGACTCGCGCATCCCGCTCAGGCCGAGCATGGCATGAGCGCCCGCCGAGACCAGCAGACAGGCGATAAGTCGCCAATAGATATCGAGTTGCTTGAACATGCGCAAAGAATATTGTTACAGACCCACCGGTTGCACGGCAATTCTGGCCCGGTGCATCACTCACAATTCAAACTGCTGATAAAGTTCCCCTGGACAACCACAAGCAGCAGAGCGGTCAGCAACAGCAAGGCAGTGCTGGCCGCAAAAATCAGGCGCGTTGTCTTCTGCTTGACTGAAAGGTGTTTCTTCCTAACCATCAATCTCCGAACTGCAGGCGCGGCGGCTTGAAGAATCGCAGTGCATTGAAAAATGGTTGAACCCTGTCAAAATAACCGATACAACTGCACACCGCAAAGGAGAAAACATGCCTATATCCCAGCTGACTGCCGGCAGTCGCCTCGGCAACTATTGTGTCGTCAACACCGAGCGACTCGCGGATCTCAATCTGACGGCCGTGGTCCTGCGCCACGAACCGACCGGAGCGCGCCTGTTGCATCTGGCCTGCGACGATCCCAACAAGGTCTTTGCCGTCGGCTTCCGCACGCCCCCTTCCGATTCGACCGGCATCGCCCATATCCTCGAGCACACCGTGCTGTGCGGATCGCGCAACTACCCGGTGCGCGATCCGTTCTTCTCCATGCTCAAGCGCAGCCTCAACACTTTCATGAACGCCATGACCGCCGCCGACTGGACCTTCTATCCGGTGGCAAGCATGAACCCCAAGGACCTCGACAACCTAATGGGGATCTATCTCGACGCCGCTTTCTTCCCTCTGCTACGCGAGATGGATTTTCATCAGGAGGGACACCGTCTCGAGTTTGCCGAGCCCGATAATCCGCAAGCGCCTCTGCAGATCAAGGGGGTAGTGTTCAATGAGATGAAAGGGGCCATGGCCGACCCGTCGTCCCTACTTGGCCGCCAGCTCAATCAGGCCCTCTTTCCGGACAACTGCTACGGGCACAACTCCGGAGGCGAGCCGTTGGCGATCCCCGACCTGACCTGGGAGCAGCTGCGCGACTTTCACAGCCGCTACTACCACCCGGGCAACAGCTGGATTTTCAGCTACGGCGACCAGCCCCTGGAAGAGTTGCTGCAACGGGTCGAGGAGTTGGCTTTGCGGCACTTCCAGGCCCAGCCGATCGACAGCCAGATCCCCCGCCAGCCACGCTGGTCGGAGCCACTGCAGATCGAGAAGACCTTCCCCATCGATTTGGGCGACGATCCCGGCAGACGTAGCATGGTTCAACTCGCCTGGCTGGCCTGCCCCATCGAAGACACCTTTGAACGTTCCGCCACCAGCATCCTCGCCAACCTGCTGCTCGGCAACCCCGCCGCCCCGCTTTACCAGGCTCTGATCGAAAGTGGCCTGGGACAGAACCTCTGCCCCGGCACCGGCTACCACGATGATTACCGCGACACCTTCATCGCTGCCGGCCTACAGGGGACCGATCCCGAGCAGACCGAACAGATCGTCGCCCTGATCGAAAGTACACTGCAGCGGGTCGCCAGCGAGGGGTTCCCTGCCGAACGGATTGCCGCGGCCCTCCACCAGTATGAATTTTCCAGCCGGGAGGTCTCCGGCGACCAGTACCCGTACGGTCTGAGCCTGCTGATGCGCCTGCTCGGCCCCTGGCTGCATGCTGACGATCCCCTCTCCAGCCTGCGTATCGGCGAGAATCTCGAGCAGTTGCGCCAAGCCTCGGCCGATCCCGACTTTTTCCCGGCGTTGATCCGCAAGCGACTGCTCAACAATCCGCACCGGCTGACACTGCTGTTGCGTCCGGATACCGACCACGCCCGCCGCGAAGAGGAGGCTCTGGCCCAACGCCTCCGCCAGAGTGAGCAGCAGCTCGATGCTGCCGCCCGAACCAGACTGGTGGAACAGGCCCTGGCCCTGCAGTCTTCCCAGGAGGCGAGTGATGACTTGAGCTGCCTGCCGACTCTCGAGCTCAGCGATATCTGCCGTGAGGAATCGGTGGTCTCTTTCGAGCGGGATCAAACCGGCTACCGTTTCATACAGCCGACCAACGGCATCAGCTACCTGACCGTACAGTTCGAGCTCAGCGATATGCCTGCCGACCTGCTCCCCTACCTGCCAATGTTCTGCGCCCTGCTGCCGCAGGTCGGCGCTGCCGGCCACGACTACCTGGAGATGAGCCGACGTATCACCGCGACCAGCGGCGGTCTCAGATTTGCCCCCAACCTCCTCGAAAGTCCCGACGATCTCGACCGGTTCCGTGCTGTTGTCGACCTCAAGGTCAAAGCTCTCGACCGCAATCAGGCTCCGATGATCGAGATTCTCAAGGATCTGCTCACAGCCCCGGACTTCACCAACCTCGAACGTCTGCAGACTGTCATTGCTCAGATCAAAATGGCCATGGAAAATTCGATCCCCGGCTCCGGGCATTCCTATGCCAGCCGGGCTGCCGCTGCCGGGCTGACGCCGGCCGCACAACTGCGCGAGACCTGGAGTGGCATCAGCCAGATACGGCTTGTGCAAACCGCCAGCAAGCTCGATCGGGAAGGGAAACTTGCCGGTCTCGCTGAGAAACTTGCCGCCATCGGCCGGCTGCTGTTCACGCGCGACCGGGCCTTCCTGGCAGTCACAGCTGAAGCCGAAGCTCAAAAACTGATAACGGCTCCGCTCAACGCTCTGCTTGACCATCTGCCCACAACGGCCAAGACAGGCGTCGGCTCAAACCAAGATAATTTCTCCACGGCACCGGCGGTAGTCGGCTGGAGCCACACCCTGCCGGTGGCCTATGTCACTCGCGTATTCCGCACCATTCCTTACGCTCATCCGGATACGGCAGCCCTGCTCGTTCTCTCCAAGCTGCTGCGCGCCAACTTCCTGCATCGCGAAATCCGCGAGAAAGGGGGCGCTTATGGCGGGCTGGCCGGCCACAGCTGTGATGGCGGCCTGTTCTCCCTCCTCTCCTATCGCGACCCGCACCTGTTACGCACTCTTGACGTCTATCGTCAGGCCATCGACTGGGCCTGTCAGGGCTCATTTGACGAGGAGATGATCCGGGAAACGATTCTGGCGGTGTTCGGCGAACTCGACCGACCGCTCTCCCCGGGGGGGCGCGGCTACCATGAGTTCATCCTGCAAAGACAGGGGGTGCTACCGGAGCTACGCCAACAGTTGCGAGAAAGGGTGCTGAGTGCCGATCGGAACTCCTTGGTCAAAGTCGCCGAACAGCATCTGCGCCAGGGATGGGATCAAAGTTCCGTGGGGGTTGTTGCCGGAGGAGAGATGTTCGAACAGGCCCGGACGCAACTGCAACAGATGGGAATGCGTCTGCAGCGGCTCTAACCCATGTCACTGCCGGCGGCCAGGGGCAGACAGACATGGACAGTCGTCCCCTGGTTGGGAAGGCTTTCGATTTTGACCTGCCCCTGCTGTGCTTCGACCAGATGACGGACAATGGTCATACCAAGACCGGTCCCCGGGATCGCCGTATTGGTGGCATCGGCCCGATAGAACTTGTCGTAAATTTTCTCCAGTTGGTCGGGCCTCATGCCGATCCCCTGGTCGCGCACCGACAGTCTGCATCCCCCCTGTTCCTGACAAGCCGACAAACGAATGACCCCCCCGTCCGGCGAATATTTCACGGCATTACTGAGAATATTTTCGAGGACCTGGGTCATGGCAAATCGGTCGGCAACAACCTCAACTGGCGGATCTGCAGGAAACTCGGCCAGAAACTGATGTCTGCTGGACTGCGCCTTAAAGTTCTCGACCACATCCTGACAGAGGGTGTCGATGCGCAGCGGTTTTAGGCTCAGCTCCAGGACGCCGCCAGATTCGATGCGGCTGATGTCGAGCAGGTCTCCGACAATATCAGCCAGCCGCTCGGCTTTGTCCTGGATCAGTCGCAGGTAATCGTAGAGGTTTTTGTGAACATCGGGATCGCCGGTCAGCAGCAGGTCTGAGTAACCGATGATAGTGGCCAGGGGGGTCCGAAGCTCATGGGCCGCCGTCGAGACGAAATCGCTCTTCATGCGATCAACTTCACGCTGCTGGGTTACATCGTGTAAGAAGGTGATACATCCGCGATAACCGCCGTCAGCAGCGCGAAGCGGGGTGACCCGGGCCTGATAAATGCGCTCTTGCTCTCCCGAGCCGATCAGCTTGAGGTCGTCAGTGAGCAGATCGCGACTCGAACCTTCGGCCTGTCTGATCAGCCCGACCAGCTCCGGGCAGGGGATCTGTTCAAGGTTCGGGCTGTCAGCAGTCTCGGACAGATGGAGGCCAAACATTTTTTCCGCCCGATGATTACAAAGCACGATACGCTCTACGCCATCGGTCACCAGCATGCCATCAGAGGCCGAACGCAAAATTCCATGAATTTTGGCGTTGGCGTCCTGAGTCTCGTTGAGGGCCTGCAATAATGCATCCTCAGCGTTGCGGCGGGCGGTAATGTCCGTGTAGGCGAGCACCACATGAGTGAACTCTCCGGAGCTGTCGAACATGGGCCGACCAATCACCTGATAGCAGCGATCCCGGGAATTCCACTCCTGAAAGTGCTGTTCCCGTCGGGTGGCAAGCACCTTTTCAAAAATGCAGGGGACATTTTCATCATTACCGGCCATGCAGACCACTTCCCGGCAGTCACAGCCGAAGATCTCTTGGTTGCCTTCAAGCAACAACGCTTTGGTTTTCTGGTTGAAAGCGATCACCCGACGCTGGGGGTCGAGTACCAGCAGAGCCGCACCAACCGTATCGAAAATCGCCTGGATCTCCTGATGGGCAAAATGCAGCTTGCTATTGGTCTCACGCAGGTTATCGAGTACATGTTGAAAGGTCTGGGAAACGATACCGATGGGATCGAACGCGATCAGGCTCTGGTCATCCAACTCCTCCGGCTTGAGGGTTTTGGTTCCAATCACTTCGAGCAGAGCATCAACTTTGGTACGGATATAACCGAAAGCAGCCTGGTTGACCTGCTTGAGAGCTTGATTCTCCTGGCGCAGCTGCTCAAGTTCCGACAGCGGGTCCTGGGAAGGAGTATGAAGGTTGCGACGTTCCATCTGCTCCATAATTAAGTTTGCTCCTCGCTCCCCTGCTGCCAGATTCTAATCAGGTACACTCCTTGTTCTTTGTCGACCGAGGTCTGAAACCCCATGTTCTGAACAGCCGCCGGGATGGTTCCGGTTGCATCCCGATTGTCGGTGCGCACCAGAATAGAGAGTTCGCCGGAACTGAGCTGGTCATGCCTCTGGTTGACTTCGCGCAAAACCAACAGTAGCGAAGAGGGGCAAACCTGCCCGACGATATCTATTTCAGTCGTCTCCATAGGCACCTCCACCTGGTTAGATCAGAATCTTCTGTAACAATCGACTGCCGAGCCAGGCCCCGGGGAGCAGACCGGTCACAAACAGAATGCTCTGGATGGTCAACAACTGCAAGCCACCCATGATATGCCAGAGGTTACAACCGGGAGTCATTCGTGAGCCAAGCGCCATAATAACCCCACCAAAAAAGACCATACCGACCTGGCGTGGCGGTAGCAACCAGTGCGGTCGAAATTCCCCCAACAGCCGGGCCGAAGCGAACGCACCGAAAACGATCCCCACAATCAACGGCAGTTGAACGATGGCGACCACGTCGAAAACCGGCCCGGCACCTCAGATCCTCGTCAACTGTTCAAGGGGCAAGCGGTAGCTGACCGGTTGTGCCTGGAAGAATATCAGACTGTCGACATGTCCCGGCACAAAGAGAGCCTCCAGCCAGGCCGCGAACTTGGCATAGGTGGTGGTGACTCCCATCGGCAAGCCGACCACCAGGACCGAACCGAAGCTGAGACCGGCCAGCAGCAGGGCAGTCTGCCAGGGCGGAAGATATCCCTCCGCAGCGTGCAGGGTGCGAAACCGACCCTGCCATCCCCACCAACCGCAGAGGACCAACCCGAGCAGACCCACGATCCAGATCATTGCCGACGACGAGCTGCCGAGCCATTCCGGAAGGGTGCGGGCTTCGCCGGCAAAACGGCCGGCGGCAGCCACGCGAGCCCACAGCGGGTGGATCTCTGCGTAGACGCCACTCCCTACCAGTAGGCCGAGAAAGGCAATTCCGGCCAGCAGGTTGCCGGAGCCGAACTTGTAAAGAACACCGACCACACACCCTCCAGCCAGCACCATGCCGACCCCGAACAGCAGCCCGCCTGCCAGGTTGGTCAGGGAGGGGGGACCGAACCAGGGGAAAGGGTAGTAAGGGAGCAGACCACTCCCCCTCCCCAATTCAAACAACAGCACACTGCATGACACCAGCAGGACCAGAGGACGCATCAAGAGAGTGGCACGAAACAGAAACAGGTCACGGAAGGCACCCGCCATGCAAAAGTCGGAACGGTGCATGAGAAATCCAGCACAGGCCCCGATCAGTAAAGACAGACTCAACTCGAACCAGGGGACGGTCGGCAAGCTTTAAGCCTCCAAGTAGACTTAATAAACTTTAATCATTATAGCTCTATCAAATACGACAAACAAGCAAATTCACCGGTTATTCGTGCGGTTATCTCAGTCTGCCGCGCCTACTTCGCGCAACCTCTGCACGGCGGCGGGTATCTGCCCTTTGGACAGGTTGCCGAAAGCGAGTCTTAGGTAGGGTTCGAGACCGGGACCGAAAACCGCCCCTGGCAGGCAAACCAGGTCGGCTTCAAGGGCCAGCTTGCGGGCGACGCTGCGGCTGTCGCACTGGGTCCAGGGATGGCGGACCCAGGCAAAGAAACCGCCACTCGCGACCAGTTTGAAGGGGTGCCCCCCTCGCCTGAACTCTTGTTGAAAGACAACATGCCGCCGCTGCATGACCTGAGACTTCTGTTCAACCCAGAAGTCGAGGTGCGTGCAACCGAAGCTGATCGCCAACTGTGTGATACGGGGCTGACAGACGGCCATGGTGTCCTGCAGTTTGAGCGCCTGTTCAATGAAAGATTTACCGGCGATCAGCGCTCCGGCCCGGTAACCGGTCAACGCAAAGGTCTTGCCGAAAGAGGCCAGGTGCACCAGAGTCCTCTGCCAGCCGGGTCGACCGAACAGACGGTGCAGAGCCTGGTCCGGCGGGAGAAAGGCGTTGTAGGTCTCGTCGAGAATCAGGGCCAGGTCGTGTGCCGCGGCGAGGTCAAAGAGCTGTTCTAACAGTTCGGGAGGAGCGGTCACACCGGTCGGGTTACTCGGAGTGACCAAAAGAATGGCGCGGGTACGGCTGGTGATGCATCCGGCCACAGCCTGCGGATCGATCAGTCCATGGTTCTGTTCACAGAACGGAACCCAGACCGGGCGGAGGCCGAGAGCCTGCAGCGCCATCGGGTGGTCGAAATAGGCCGGAGCGGTAAGGATCACCTCGTCTCCGGCCCGGCACAAGGTGGTCATCGCCAGCCAGAACGCCTGACTGGCTCCAACCGTCAGGCAGATTTGGTCGGAAGATGGCCCTGCTCCGTAGCGGCGGGCATACCAGGCGCTGACTGCATCGCGCGCCTCGACAAGGCCCTCGTCGGGAGTGTAACGGCTTGTTTCTGGCAAACCGACCTGCTCCGCGAGGAAAGCAGTCAGTTGAGGGGCCGGCGGGTAGTCCGGAACCGCCTGGCAACAATCGATCAGCGGCCGCGAACCAGCGGCAGGGCGATCAACCAGCCAGCTTTTAACCTCGGTGATCGGAGGTGGCTGGACCTGAAGCAGATCGGGGTTGAGTTGCATGGTCTGCCCCGTCCTCCTGTCCGTTATGCCTGGCGAATGATCTCGACAAGTAACCGTGCGACATGAGCCATATCGGCCACAGCCACCTGCTCGTCGGCAGAGTGAACATGCTGCATGCCGGTACCGAGAATAATGGTTTCAATGCCGTTGGCATTAAAAATATTGGCGTCACTGCCACCGCCGCCGACCCTGACTTTCAGGTCCTGGCCGGCGGCAACTGCTGCCCGGCGCGCCAGGTCGACGACCAGAGCATTTTCAGCTACCGCCATCTGCGGATAGTCGGGCTGCACTTCGACGCTGAGCTGTGGTCGACAGAGTTCGCCATCAATCTGTCGAGCCATGGCATCGGCAGCCCGTTCAAAGCAGTCGACCATCAACTCGGTCTGACGTTGCAGCTTCTCCGGGTCATGGCTGCGCGCCTCCCCCTCCAGAAAAACCCGGCGCGGCACGATGTTGCAGGCGACTCCGCCCTCGATCCGGCCGATATTGGCGGTGGTCTCGGCATCAATCCGCCCCAAAGGCATTTCGGCCAGCGCCAAAGCAGCGGTCTGGATCGCTGAGAGCCCCATCTCGGGAGCTACTCCGGCATGGGATTCGCGACCGGTGATCTCAACCCGCAAACGGTTGGCTCCGGGAGCACGCAGCACCATCCAGTCGATCCCCGGAGTGTCCAGGGCATAACCGTGCCGCGAGCGGATCAGGTCAAAGTCGAAGTTCTTGGCTCCGACCAGACCGATCTCCTCGGCAATGGTCACCACCAGTTCGATCTCACCGTGAGGGATCCCTTGCTCCCGCACCACTTCGAGGGCTTCGATAATTTCGGCGATCCCGGCCTTATCATCAGCCCCGAGGATGGTATCTCCGGCACTGGCGAACAGGCCGTCGTTGAGGACCGGCTCCACCTGCCCTCCCGGCTCCACCGTGTCCATGTGCACCGAGAGCAAAAGAGGCTCAGCCTCCTTGCCGGTGCTGGCAAAACGCGCCACCAGGTTGCCGACTTCACCACCGGTGGCAACAGCCGCCCGGTCGTAAATCACTTCTCCACCGAGAGCGCGCAAGCGTTGTTCCAGGTAGACGGCAATTTGCCCTTCCTGCAGTGACGGACTGTTAATCGCCGCAAGGCGGGCAAATTCTTCCGATAGTCGTTGCTGGTTAATCATCATTGCTCTCCTTGTGAGTCGAAATCATAGCGAGCCATACCAACGGGCGCAATAGCAACTTGAAACAATGTCCTTGTTCTGGACAAAATGTTTGAAGCCCTGCTAAAATACGGCAATTTTGAGCCAAGCCCATAGCCTGCTCCGGGAAGGATCCATTGGACTACGACTTTCAGCCACCGAAACAGACGACGCAACATCACAGACGCCCCGGGCTCAGCCCGCGTTTCTGGCTGTTGCTGGCGTTGATAGGTGTTGTTTTGGCGCCACTCTTTCTCAAACCGTCCATTACTCCGACCGAAGCCAACACCCGCCTCGAGGAACCCCCTTCACCGCCTCAGCCTGAAATCCACCGTGAGATCTTCAAAAAGGAGATCGCACCAGGTGACACCTTCAGTTCACTGTTCGACGACTTTTTCACCCCCCAGCAGATTTACCAGGTCAACCAGCAGAGCAAGCCGATCTTCTCCCTTTCAAAACTCAGTGCCGGGCAACCATACCGGCTGTTTCTCGAAGATGGACGCTTCGCCCGTTTCGAATACGACATCGACCGCGATGAGCAGTTGATCATCAGCCATCATGAAGAGGGTTTCACCGTTACCAAGGAGGCGATCGAGTATCAGACGACAGTCGAGCAGATTGAAGGAGTCATCGACTCCAGTCTGTTCAACGCCGTCGCCGAGATCGGCGAAAGCGACTCCCTGGCCATGAGCCTGGCCGACATTTTTGCCTGGGACATCGACTTCATCCTCGATATCCGCCAGGGCGCCTCCTTCCAGGCTCTGGTCGAGAAACGGTTTCGAGATGGCCAGCCGGCCGGCAACGGCAGGATCCTGGCGGCTCGTTTCGTCAACCAGGGGACCCCCTTTGAGGCGATTCTCTATCAGGACGAAGGCCGCTCTCCAGACTACTACGATGCCAGCGGTGCAAGTCTGCGCAAGGCTTTTCTCAAGGCTCCCCTGGAGTTCAGCCGCATCTCCTCGGGCTTCACTCTGCGCCGTTTTCACCCCATTACCAAGACCTGGAAGGCGCACCCGGCCATCGACTATGCGGCCCCGCGCGGGACTCCGATCAAAAGTGTCGGCGACGGGACGATCATCAAAAAAGGCTACACTCGCGGCAATGGCAACTATGTAAAAATCCGCCACAACGGCAGCTACGAAACCATCTACCTGCATATGAGCCGCTTCGCAAAAGGTGTTCGCCAAGGGAGTCGGGTCAATCAGGGGCAGGTGGTCGGCTACGTCGGCAGCACCGGGCTGGCGACCGGGCCACATCTCTGTTTCCGCATGTACAAGAACGGTTCGCCGGTCAACCCGCACAAGGTCAAGGCACCGTCAGCGGCTCCGATCTCGCCGGCAAGCCGCGAAACCTTCGCGTTGCAGGCCAGCAACCTGCTGCGACAACTTGGCAACACCCCAACCCTGACTGCCAGGCAGGAATCTGCAACACAAACTGTCAGCAACTGAAAAGGCCCGGCTTCCGGCCGCAGCCCCGTGGAGACGAAAATCCTTGAAGCTCGGTGAATTGCTGATCAAGCACAACCTGATCAACCAGGCGCAACTCGAAGAGGCCCTACAGGCCCAGGTCATCTTTGGTGGAAAACTCGGCACCATCCTCATCGAGATGGGGCTGATCTCGGAAAAGACCCTGGCTTCGGCTTTAAGCAAATTGCTCGGTTTCCCCTGCGCGGAGCCAGGGCAGCTGGAGAAGGTTCCCGACAACGTCATCCAGATTATTAGCCGGGAGCTGGCTGAAAAACATCAGGCTGTGCCGGTCAGCGTCTCTGGACGCAAGCTGACCCTAGCCATGGCCATCCCTCAGGACCTCAAAGCGGTCGATGAGATCGCCTTTCGGACCGGCTATATCATCCTGCCGATCCTGGCTCTCGAAGTGCGTCTGGTGATGGCTCTGGAGCGCTATTACGGGCTCAAGCGGGCGATGCGCTATATTGCCCCTTCGCTCAAAAAGGTTCAGAAACCGCTTGCACCAGCCAAGACAGCCGGCGCCAGACCGGCACCAAAGGCCCCGCCGGCTCAAGAGGGAGCTAAAACGCTTCTTGAAGAGGCTGGCTACTTTGATGAGGAAGAAGTCGAGACCCCTCCCCCAAAGCCGATCGAGGTCGCACCTCCCCCCAAAGCCCCGGAACCGATCGAAGAGATTACCGAGTTGGAAAGTGCCGATGTGGTCGAGGACCTGGTCGAGGAGGAGATCACCCTGGCCTCGACAGCAGCGTCCCTGATCGAGGCCCGCGACCGCAACCATGTCGCTGACGCCCTGATCAGCTATCTCGGCGCTCATTATACCCGGGCAGCCCTGTTCATGGTGGTCGGCGGCATGGCCAGCGGCTGGCGCTCGGCCAAAAACGGCAAACCGGTTGCCGGATTCGACGAAATCCAGATCCCTTTAAGCGAACCCTCGGTGCTGAAGACAGCCGTCGACAGCCAGAGCTACTTTCTCGGGCCGGTCCCGGCCAGCGGTGCCAACCTGGCCCTGACCACCCTGCTCGGCAAACCGGCACCGAAAACCGCGATCCTGCTGCCGTTGGCCATGCTCGGAAGGGTGGTGGCACTGATTTATGTCGATGATCCACAGCTTGAGATGTCGGAGCAGCTCGTCCCCCTGCCGCAGCTGGGGCTCTCCGCCGAGCAGCAGGATCGCATCTCACGGATGATCGCTCACCCCGAAGGCCTGATCCTGGTCAC
>PKTY01000331.1 GCA_002869725.1 Desulfuromonas sp.
CAAGATTGACATTGTCCGGCCAGCTGTTTAGCGGCGCAAAGCGCTTGTTGCCGGTCCCGCCGCCGCCGCGACCGTCGCCGGTGCGGTAGGTGCCAGCGCTGTGCCATGCCATGCGGATCATCAGTCCACCGTAATGACCGTAATCGGCCGGCCACCACTCCTGGGAATCAGTCATCAGCGCATAGAGATCTTCTTTGACCGCCTTGAAGTCGAGACTTTTAAACTCTTCCGCATAGTGAAACGCGCATCCCATCGGATTGGACAGGCTGGAGTGCTGATGCAGGATGTGAAGGTTGAGCTGGTTTGGCCACCAGTCCCTGTTCGAGGTGCCACTGCCAGCGACGTGTCTGCCGGACTTGCCCGTCACCGGACATCGATTTGCCTCACTCATGTTGCTTCCTCCTTGTTGAATCTCCCGTTTCAGTTACGATAAGGCCTCAACAATAATGCCATAATATGGCTCTTTAGCCAGCGAACACGACTGTTTTGTATCTCTCACCCATTTATGACTTCGACTTGATTACATCTCTCAGCTCATACTCCAACGTCTTGATGGTTGATTTCATCTGATACAGGCTTTATGGATTGCACTTCATCCTCTGCCAACATGGCAGCGAATCACCCTTCACCACCCGAACGTCCCTCGACAACCAGGTTGTTGAGAGCTTGCCGATAAGCACAGCTGTCAGGGAGCCAATCTGCATCGCGAACCAGTTCGGAAGTGAGTTGCACACAGCCTTCGCCGACCTCAAGACGCTTGGAATAGACTCGGCAACTGCGGGAGACAATATCGAGGTGGCGACAGGGAACACAAGAGGTGACGAAGCGGCCACGACGATCGACGGTCTTCTCAAAGCAACAGAGTCCGCAGCGGTGACAAAGGGTTTCCCAATCGTTCAAAGGTCCCAATTCCGGCAGCATTATGTGCTCCTTGCAAAAATCACCATAAAAAGCGTGGTTGGGAAAATGGTCTGACAGGTTCGTTCGTTACTCATCATTCTTCAACAACCCAGTAAATCTGCCGATGCCCACCAGCCTCAAGCTCTGACTGGCGAGCTTCGGCAGCGGCACGGTCTGCAAAGGTACCAACGCAGAAGCGTTGGCCGTTATCGTCCTGACGCCAGAGAGAACAGGAGCGGTTTTGCGCCCCATAATGCACCGCCAACCAGACCGTCTCCTGCTTCGGATCGGTCCAGTCGACCCGGTGGCGATAGTGAGCCGGAAGAATCAGCCAGTCGCCCGGCACAAGGTCCCGGGGCGGAGAGCCATCTGCGAAGACGAGCCGGGAACGGCCACTGACCAGCAGCACGAATTCATGCTGTGCCTGATCGTACCAGAAATCCGGCGGGCTGGCATGACCGCGTGAAACAATACGCTCGATGCGCACATCGCAAGAGCTGGTCAAAACCTCCACCATCTCCTCGTTAAGTGCCACAGAAAGACAATCGAACAGGTTTGCGGTCAAAGTGCTCATAATATTTTCTCCCTGGCAGCAAATCTTTACTGTTTGGACTGCTTGTAGAATCTCGTCGGGGAAAGCTGTCTTCCGTTGATCATCTAGGCTTCCGTCGACGTAAGGGAAGTGACCCTGGTGATCACAAAAGCCCATATACCATTCTTATTGACCTTTAGCTATCCTTCATGAAAATAATTTTGATATTTTTAACTAAGAATATTTATGTACTATTCAACTGTTTTTTACCATATCATTCCCGCATCTAATGAGGGGGGTAATTATATGGATCAGACATGTTCAATCAGATATCAATGTGAACATTGCGGTCACGTAAACGAGTTCGACTCCATCTACTTCGTGAACGACCAGGAAGTCATCAGCGAAGAAGTTATCGCCTGTTGTGCAACATGTAAAAAAGATTTCATTGCAGAACTCTTCCAAGGCTATGTCGCCTGATTATTACTCATTGATTGCGCGACAGACCCCTCCCCTATCAGCAAAAATTCCGTTCACTTAATCCCGTTGATAATCTGCACAGGGAATCAACACCTTCAGTTTGCCCAGAATCACAAATCCTGACAAAAACTGACATCTTTATCGTGCATTTTTTGCCATCCCCGCCGCTATTTCGGTAATCCAAACGCCTAACATCCTGCCATTACATGGGTTTATTTTTGGCATCAATAATGCTTACTATTTTAGTAACATTCTTTC
>PKTY01000305.1 GCA_002869725.1 Desulfuromonas sp.
GCAGCGCATCTACCGGGAATACGGGACCCTCGAAGAGAACGAAATTCTGGAGAAACTCCAGCGATGACCTCCAGTAATCTGCATATGTATGTTCTGGTCGCTCCGCTCCTTGCGGCGCTCGCCGTCAACTTGCTTGGTCGCGTCAACCGACGCTGGATCGCGCCGTTGGTGATTGCGCCCCTGGCGTTCTCTCTTGCCGGAGCACTGGTTGTGATCGCTCGCGTTGTGGAGCATGGGCCACTGCGCTATACGGTCGGCAACTGGCGTCCACCTTACGGCATCGAGCTGGTGGTCGATCACCTCAGCGGGTTGATGTTGGTGTTAATCGCCCTGGTTGGTCTGCTGGCCTCCTTCTCATCATTGAAGAGTGCCGAGCAGGAGTTAACCGATAACGAGCATTTTTTCTTCACACTCTATCTCATCCTGATTACCGGCCTGTTCGGCCTGGTTCTCACAGCGGATGCGTTCAACCTCTACGTGCTCCTTGAAATCACCTCCATCACCTCCTACGGTCTGATCGCCATGGGCCGGGGGCGTGCTGCACTGTCGAGTTTCAACTACATTATCATGGGGTCGATCGGGGCCTGTTTTTACCTGCTCGGGGTCGGTTACATGTACATCCTGACCGGGACGCTCAACATGGCCGACATCGCTCGGATCCTGCCGACCCTCAACGCTCCCATTGCAGTTGCCACCGCCCTGGCGTTTCTGATGGTAGGTTTATGGATCAAGATGGCCCTTTTCCCGCTGCATGGCTGGCTGCCCAACGCTTACAGCCAGGCTCCGACAGCATTGGGGACCATGGCTGCGCCGCTGATGACCAAGGTAACGGTTTACCTGATGGTGCGCATCATCCTTTCCATGTACACCCCTGCCTATGTCTTCTCCTTGCCCATGGTCAGTGATGCAGTGGTGTGGGCCGCTGCGATTGCGATTGTCTGTGGGTCGGTGCTGGCCTTCGGTCAGAAAGACTTGCGCCGCATGCTAACCTACATCATCGTTGCTGAGGTCGGCTACATGGTCGGGGGGGTCTTCCTCGGCAATGGCTCGGGATTGACCGGCGCGGTCCTGCATATCGTCAACGATTCGCTGATGACCCTCTGCCTGTTCATGGTCGTGGCAGCGATCCAGTATCGTCAAGGGAGCGTGTCGCTGGTTTCGTTGCAGGGGATCTACCACCGCATGCCTCTAACCATGGCGGCTTTTACCCTCGGGGCCTTTGCCATGATCGGCGTGCCACCGACCTGTGGCTTCTTCAGCAAGTGGTACCTGATTCTCGGTGGGGTGGAAGCCGGCCAATGGCAGTATGTGATCGCACTGGTGGCCAGCAGCCTGATCAATGCCGTACTGTTTTTCCGAATTATCGAGCTGGCCTATTTCGGGGCACTGTCCGGTGGAGAGCACCATCAGCACAGCAGCGCAGAACGCTGCGAAGCTCCCTGGCCTATGGTCAAGCCACTCATGTTTGTCGCCTTGCTCCTGCTCGCGGTCGGTTTCGGTACCGGTCCTCTCGTCGACAATGTCATTCGCCTGATCATCCCCGTCGGATTCTAGCGAGAGGGTCAGACTTTTTGGATTTCAAGAGATTATCATGACTCCAACCGTTTCCATTTGGCCTCTGGCCGCCATTCTGGTCTCACTGCTCGGGGCGGTGCCTATTATGCTCTCAGATCGCCAGCCGAACCTGCGCGAGAGCTGGACCATCCTGATTGCCCTGACCAAGCTGTCCATTGTCGCCGCCTTGCTACCAGGGGTCTTGCACAGTGGCGGTTACCTGTTCACCATCGCCGAAGTTGTCCCTGGTGTTCCGATCGAGCTGCGGGTTGATGCCCTCGGGATGGTATTCGCTCTGGTTGCGTCCTGCCTCTGGCTGTTCACCTCAATCTATTCGATCGGCTACATGCGGGCACTCAACGAGCATGCCCAGACTCGTTATTTTGCCTCGTTCGCCGTCGCTATCTCGGCAACTCTTGGGATTGCTTTTGCCAGCAACCTTCTGACCATGTACCTCTTTTATGAGGTGCTTTCGCTCTCGACCTATCCGCTGGTCACCCATGAGCAGAATGCCGAGGCGCGCGCCTCCGGGCGCAAATACCTGACCTATATTCTTGGCACCTCCATCGGCTTGGCTCTGCCGGCCATGCTGATGACCTATGCCGCAGCCGGAAC
>PKTY01000142.1 GCA_002869725.1 Desulfuromonas sp.
CAAGCCCGGAGTGGTCATCACGCCGAAACCCATGATCTGGTTCAGATCAGTGATCTTTTCCATATCGTAGTCGAGGCCAAGCGCCTTGGCGGCCTGTTCGGCATGTTCTGCAAGTTTGTTGCACTTGGCGCAACCGGTGCCGAGAATTTGAATTTTTGTCATGATCAATCTCCTTATCAAGGTTTAAAATCGGGCCTATAGCCGAAACAAAGGTGAAGCTTATACTTTTCTTCCTCTCCCCTGGCGGGAGAGGGAATTCCATTTCCAGAAATCGGTTCTCTTGTGCTTATATCGCTGTTAAAAAAACGTGCCGTAAATCAGGCCGCTGATGGTCGCCATCACCATCACCAGAAAAACAAACACAACCGTTTTTTTCGTACCCATCACGCTACGGATCACCAGCATATTCGGCAAAGAGAGCGCAGGGCCGGCCAGCAGCAGCGCCAGCGCCGGGCCCTTGCCCATGCCGGCGCCGAGCAGCCCCTGCAGGATCGGCACTTCCGTCAGGGTTGCAAAATACATGAAGGCGCCGAACACCGAGGCGAACAGATTGGCGAACAGCGAGTTGCCACCGACCAGCGAGGCCACCCAGACCGACGGAATCAAGCCTTCATGGCCCGGTCGACCGAGCAGCACGCCGGCAATCAGCACGCCGATCAGCAGCAGCGGCAGAATCTTCTTGGCAAAATCCCAGCTCTCTTCGAACCACTGGCCCATCTCACCATCGCGGGTGTCTTTCAGGTTGCTGAGCACCGACAGGCCGACCACACCGAAGGTGAACGCCAACTCAGGATGCTGCGGCTGCAGGCCCGCCATCAGTAGGGCCGGCAGGGAGGCTAGCAGGATGCGTACCAGGCCGAGCCTGAACCAGGTCGCCAGCATCAACCCCAGGGCGACGGCGAAGCTGCCGGTGAGCCACCACTTGGCGGCATAGATGGCGTGCCAGAGGCCGGTCGGCTGATCGGTCTTGCCCCAGTTGGCGAACACCAGGATACCGACCATGGCTGCAAAATAGAGTGCTGTCTGCCAGAGTGGACGACTGTTGTCATCAGCTGCCATCACCGGTGCAGCAGCCGCTTTTTCCGCCTCTTCATGGCGGAAGAAGAAATGCATCAGCAGGCCAATGACCACCGCAAATACAACCGCACCAACCGCGCGTGCAATTCCCATCTCCGGGCCAAGGATCCGGGCAGTCAGTACGATCGCCAGGATATTGATCGCCGGTCCTGAGTAGAGAAAGGCACAGGCTGGGCCGAGGCCCGCGCCCATGCGGTAAATCCCGGCAAACAGGGGCAGGATGGTACAAGAACAGACGGCAAGGATCGTCCCCGATACGGAAGCCACACCGTAGGCCAGCAGTTTTTTCGCATTCGGCCCCAGGTATTTCATCACGGCAGCCTGGCTGACAAACACCGCGACCGCACCGGCGATGAAGAAGGCCGGCACCAGGCAGAGCAGGACATGTTCGCGGGCATACCATTTGACCAGGGCAAGCGATTCGAGAATCGCGCCCTGCACACGGGGCACTTCGACCGGCAGGAAGAAGCATCCCAAAAATACGGCGACGACCCAGAACAGGGGCCGCCATTCATTTTTCCATTGCATCATGCCACCTTTTGGCAGAATTGCCATTTAACTAAAGAAAAGGGTTCTTTCCCCCGGTTAACCTTGCATCAAGGTCGAGTGCTCCTCGGCCTGCGCCTTGAAGATCGACTCGACACAGCCGAAAAAATTCAGGATACAGGGCACGCACAGGGTGTAATACACCAGGTTGCCCCGTTTTTCGCTCCGAACGATGCCGGCCTGCTTGAGCACCAAGAGATGCTTCGAAATGGTCGAGACATCGGCACCGATCAAATCGGTCAGCTCGCATACGCAGTGTTCCGTTTTTTCCAGCTCTTCGATGATGAACAGGCGCGTCGGATGGGCCATCGCCTTGAGCACCTTGGCCCGTGCTTCGAGAAGAGTTTTTCGCTCCTGGTACATACCTACCTCCTTGGCTATTTGGCAATATAACCAAATAGCCAAGGAGCTGCAAGATTTTTTTGTGCCCGGTCCACATTGACACCGCCCGCCCCGACAGCACGCAGTTTGCAGACAAGCGCCCGTCTGCTATACTGCGACTGGAGTCTCTATCACTGAACTGATGACATGGAGGTCACACGATGC
>PKTY01000248.1 GCA_002869725.1 Desulfuromonas sp.
TTAACCAGGCCGCCAGCGACCAGTTGGCACAGATGGCCCACGTTATGTTCGGCGGACTGACTCATCGGACAGCTGCCGAGTTGGCGGCCAGATTGATCGATATCACACCGGAAGGTCTCGACCGGGTCTTTTTGTGCGACTCGGGTTCAGTGTGTGTCGAAGTCGCGATCAAGATGGCTGTTCAGTACTGGCATGCCACAGGAAAAAGCGAAAAGCAGAAGTTGGTCACCATCCGCCGCGGCTACCACGGCGATACCAGTGGCGCCATGGCGGTCTGCGATCCGGAAACCGGAATGCATCATCTGTTCACCAGCATCCTCCCCCAACACTTTTTTGCCGAAGCTCCAACTTGTCGCGACGACACTGAATGGGACGACCAGGACATTGCCAGCCTGGAGCGGTTACTCAACCAGCATCATCACCAAATCGCCGCTCTCATCCTGGAACCGATCGTGCAGGGAGCTGGCGGCATGAGAGTCTACGCCCCACTCTATCTACGTCGGGCACGGGAGCTGTGTGATCGTTACCAAGTGCTGATGATCGCTGATGAGATCGCCACCGGCTTCGGCCGCACCGGCACCCTGTTCGCCTGTGAACAGGCCGGCATCAGTCCCGACATCCTCTGCCTCGGCAAGGCCCTGACCGGCGGCTATCTGACCCTGGCAGCGGTGCTGACCGGCAGCCAGATCAGCCAAGTCATCTCGGGGAACCCGCCGGGTGCCCTGATGCATGGTCCGACGTTCATGGCCAATCCCCTAGCCTGCGCGATCGCCTGTGCCAGTATCGACCTGCTGCTGACAAGCCCCTGGCAACAGCGAATCGAAGCGATGCAACAGATGTTCACCGACCAGCTGCTCCCCTGCCGCAACTGGTCCGGGATCAGCGATGTTCGCATCAAAGGAGGGATCGCCGTTCTCGAACTCGACCACCCCGTGAACATGCAGGCCATCACGCGCCGTTTTGTCGACAAAGGGGTCTGGGTACGACCGTTCGGGCGTCTGGTCTACCTGATGCCACCCTACGTGATTGAAAAGGCCGACCTTGAGCATCTGGTTTGCGCCATGAAAGAGACAGTGGCCGAGGAAATCGGTCACTCCTGAGCGCCCCTGTCATCACCACGCACCGCGTTCTGGCCATCCCTTGTTCCCTTCATGGCCGGAATTGAGTATCTTGACTTTTTTATACCGCCATCTTCCGATCAGGGATTACCTCTATGAGCACATCACGCCATTTTCTTTCTCTGCCAAACGCCCCGGTTACTGAAGCCGAGGTTCTGATACTGCCAGTCCCCCTCGAGCGAATCGTTTCGTTCAAACCTGGCACCTCTGCCGCCCCGACAGCCATTCTGGAAACTTCCGCGCAGCTCGAGTTTTACGAGGAAGATGCGGGTTGGTCTCCGTTCAAACATCTCAAGGTCAGCGTCCTGCCGGAGTTTGGCGACGATGGTTCGCTCTCAGATAAAGAGTGGCACAGCAGCTTGGCCGACCGTGTCGCCGCCCTACCCAAGGACAAACTGCTCATCACCCTGGGGGGCGAGCACTCCCTGACGCCATCTCTGGTTGCCGCCCGCATGGAGACAGCTGGTACAATCCTCTATCTAGACGCCCATGCCGGCATGCGCCGCAGCGATAAGGGGAGTCACTTCAGTCACGCCTGCCCGGCCACCCGCCTGCTGGAACAAGGGCATAGCCTGGTGCTGGCCGGAATCCGCTCGGTGTTTGAGGAAGAAGTCGAACTGGTAGCGCAGGAACCGCGTATCAGCTTGTTCATGGACTGGGATCTGCGAGGGAAGGGGCAGTGGGAAGCCTTATTGCAGCGCATCCGCTCAATACAAGGTCCGGTCTACCTGTCGATCGACATGGATGTCTTCAGCCCAGCCCTCGTGCCGGGAGTCTGCACCCCTCAGCCCGGCGGATTCTTCTGGTACCAGATGATCGAAGTGCTGGAAGCGCTGTTCGCCAAGCGCTCGATCGAACTGCTTGGCGTCGATATTGTCGGGATGGTCCCGGAACCCAGCCGCATCTCCGAAATGGCCACGGCCAAACTGGTACATAAGATCATTTCATTCTGGGGGTTGGCTAACAGTTTTCACCGCAAGCCACAGGCTGGCAGCCAGATGCAGATCAGCTATGAGTAATAGCAAAGGCTTCTGGATTTGAAATGAAAA
>PKTY01000241.1 GCA_002869725.1 Desulfuromonas sp.
CGCGACTGCTGCAAGCGCGTCAACATAGCCGCGACCGCCCCAAGTGGCGCCATGGAGCGTCCAACCAGGATATTGCATGCGATTAATCCGCCCAGCGTCAACTCCCCACGCGAAATCAGGTAGACCCCGCCGATAATGATCATCACGCTGACCAGCTGGGCCGACCACTGGGAAAAGGTCATGGAGAAATTGGCCAGTGCCCGTGCCCGACTGGTCGACTTGGCGTTCAATCCCACCACTTCTTCCCAGCGTTTCTGGATCTGTCCTTCCGCCATACTGGTCTTGATGGTCTCGATCCCTTGGATCGCCTCGATCAGCAGGGCATTCTTTTGGGCGCCTTCACGAAAGTTGCGCTCGATGATTCTCTGAAATGGTTGTTGGATGAAAATGCCGACCATAATCACGACAGGTACGGCCGCCAGAGGGGCAAACGCCAACGGACCTCCGATATAACCGATCAGGGCAATAAAAATGAAAATGAACGGCAGGTCCACCAAGGCCATCAAGGTGCTAGAACTGAAAAATTCACGTAGCGTCTCGAATTCACGCAGGTTGTTGGCCAGGGTTCCGGCCGAATCCGGCTTATGATCAAGCCGCATGGAGGTCATCTGTTGCATCAGCTTGCTGGCGATGATGACATCGGCGTTCTTGCCGGCGACATCAGCAAAATAGCTCCGCAGGTTACGCAACAGGAAGTCGAACAGGTAGGCCACCAGGACACCGATCGCCAGTGCCCACAAGGTATCAAAGGCGTTGTTCGGCACCACCCGGTCGTAGACATTCATTACGAACAACGGGCTGGCCAGGGCCAGGATGTTGACCAGCACAGTCGCCAGGAGCACATGCTTGTAGATCGGCCGGAACCGCAGAATGGTCCCCCAGAACCAGGCCTTGGTATCGACCAACTTCAGCTCACTGGCCCGACGGTCAAGCTTCCCCTTGGGACGAACAAGCAAGGCGTACCCGGAATACTCCTGCGCGAGCCGCTCCAGTGAGACAACCTGCGGCGCCTCACCTAGCTCAGGCATCATAACTTTCGCCTGTTTCCCTTTAAGAGCAAGCAGAACACAGGCGCCTTCATTCTTGAGCAAAAGAATGCAGGGAAGGGTCAACACGGAGATGGTTGTTAATTCTGGTCGGTGGAAGAGCCCCGTCAGCAAGCCAGACTGCTCAGCTGCCCGCAGGCAAACCGACAACGGCGGGGCCCCCGGCCCAGCGGGGAGGCCGGATTTAAGCGCCACGGTAGATACAGGCTTGCCAAGTTCTCCCGAGATCAGTGACAGACAGCGCAACAACGCTGATTCGGTATCAACCGCCCGAGGGGAAACAAAAGTGTTGTGGATTGCAGGCTCTTGCTCAGGCCTCTCTTTTTCCCGATTTATGGAAGAAGAGGAACTGCCGGCCGACGCCGAACCGGTTGTACGCTCTGCCATAGTTGCTTCAGCAAGACACCCGACGCTTCAAAGGCCGGGTCCTTTGCCCTCCCATGTCAAAATTCCCGAAGGAAAGGATTCCAGTAATTCAGATGGGTTAGCTTTTCATTAAGTATAGCATTTTTTCTTAAATAAGTATTCTCAGTGACATCTTTTCCAAGATTGTTGAGTAACACTACAAATTTCACTGCAAGGGCTTGGAAACCTGCCAATCTCTGATATACCTATAATCACAGAAACCAAGAATATCTGTCCAGTTATCTTTCATTGGCGGCGGCATCTCGCGGCTCATATTTAGCAGAAGGAGACGCAGGTTATGACAGAACTACGTAAATCATCCAACAGAAGTGTGTCATTTTTTCTGACACTTGGGCTTTCGACCCTGCTCATCCTGGCATGCGGAACTCCGGTCCTGGCCAAAGACACCAAGGTCACACCAGCGGATACGGTGATCACAGCCTTGGAGTACAGTCCGCGGCTTCAGGTCCTGCAGCATAACCAACTGGCCATCGGGCATGAGCGGGAACGCGCCTACGGAGGCTATTACCCGAGGGTTGATCTGACAGTCGGCTACGGGACGGAAGCCCACAGCGACCGGTACACTCGCTATGAAACGGACAATCCGCACGACTTCTATAGTCGCGGCGAGGCTTCACTGAGTCTGTCTCAGCTGATCTACTATGGCAAAGAGACCTCCAGCAAGGTCGGCATTGAGGACGCTAA
>PKTY01000211.1 GCA_002869725.1 Desulfuromonas sp.
GATTAAAAACCTTCTCGGATTGCGCTATCAATCGGAGGGCGTTTTTCCCTCTCGCAACCCGTGATATTCAATAAACTTTCCAAAATGACACCTGTAACTCGCACCTCAGGGTAGGTGTATCACCTCTTTTCCCTGTCAACGCTCGGGACAAAAGGTTCGGGGCGTCTGACATGAGGCAAGCATAGGATATCGCGTGCCCTGTTCAAAGCATCATCAATATTGCCATGTATATTGTCCTCCCCGATCTTTTGCAGAAAACCGGAGCGCTCCATCAGGACAAGTGGCTGACTGTGGACACCGGAAAGAACAAGCTGTGTGCCATTTCGGCATGCTTTGTCGAAAACACTTTCAAGGGCTTGCAGTGCAGTGCTGTCCAGGCTTAATGCGTGACGCATTCGCAATATCAGGACGAGTGGTGGCTCACCAATCTCGTTTAGCGTATTCTTGAACTTGTCCGCTGCACCGAAAAAAAATGGCCCGTTGACCTCAAAAACCTCGACCCCCTTCGGCACCTCACGAAGATGCACGCTGTTAAGGTCTTCACCAGGATCCTCGTCTGCTTCCTTAAGCTCTTTGGTGATGAACCCGACCTGAGTCGCTTCAGCCATGCGCTGCATAAACAGGAACGACGCGAGCACCATGCCAACCTGAATCGCCACCGTCAGATCGATAAACACTGTCAACCCGAAGGTTGACAGCAGGACCAGGACATCACCCCTGGGGCCTTTCAGCAGTTTCAGGAACAGGTGAGTCTCACTCATGTTCCACGCCACAACGACCAATATCCCGGCCAGAGTCGGCATCGGGATCAAAGCCGCCCATTTCCCAAAAAAGACGAGGATAAGCAGCAGCGTGATCGCATGAACCATGCCGGCAATCGGGGTGCGCCCACCGTTTTTGATGTTTGTTGCTGTACGGGCTATTGCACCTGTTGCCGGTACCCCCCCAAAGAATGGTACAGCGATGTTCGCTACGCCTTGCGCCACAAGTTCCGTATTGCTGTGATGTCGGCCCTCGGTCATGCCGTCGGCGACAACGGCGGAAAGAAGCGATTCGATTCCGGCCAGCAGGGCGATGGTCAGGGCCGGTGAAAACAGTGTGGTCAGCACATCCCAACTCGGGATGGCAGGTAGACGCGGGAGTGGAAGGCTGTTCGGAACGGCCCCAAAGTGACTTTCGATCGTTGCAACAGGTAAATGGAACAGTGAAACGATAGCAGTCATCAGCAGGATCGCGACCAGCGAGCCGGGGACTTTGTGCGTAACACGCGGCCAGAGCGTGATAATGAGGACAGTCGCGATGCCAACGGATGCCGCCGGCAATGATAAGCCGGTAAAATGTTCCCGGTAGACAACAATTTTATCGATGAACTCTGAAGGCACCTGTGCTATCGGCAACCCCAGCAAGTCACGCAACTGACCTGTGAAGATGATCAAGGCAATACCACTGGTGAAACCAACGGTGACCGGGTAAGGAATGTACTTGATAATCGCGCCCAGGCGAGCCAACCCCATCACGATGAGCAGGCCACCAGCCAACATCGTTGCTATCATAAGCCCGTCATAGCCGTGACGCTGGATGATGTCGTAAACAATGACGATAAAGGCGCCGGTGGGACCGCCAATCTGGACACGGCTCCCTCCGAGGGAAGAGATAATGAAGCCCGCGATGATTGCGGTGTATAGACCTTGTTCCGGCTTGACGCCCGAGGCGATTCCGAAGGCAATCGCCAGTGGTAGGGCGACGATGCCAACCAATATCCCCGCCATGATATCCCTTGACAGTTGCTTGCGGGATATCCCTTCACGTAAACACAAGACTAACTTTGGAACAAACAGGGGTTGGGACATGCGTCACCCTCCAGAAATCGAAGTCAACGATGTCCGTCGGCAGCGAGGGCGATAAGTCCAGGTGTCGGCGGATTATGCCGGGCAGGGCCTAAAAGAAAGGTCTTGTCCAATTCAATGCGCGAAATTCTATCCTCATGAATAAAAAAATCAAGGGGTATTTTCTGTCTTTGCCTGCAATGTGAGAAACGGACACCCGTCATAAAGTGGCCTCTTCTGGTCGGATTAAAAACCTTCTCGAGTATCGCTATCAATCGGAGGTTTTTTCTCCCACAACCCGTGACTTTTGATATTAAGCGTGCCTACTTA
>PKTY01000166.1 GCA_002869725.1 Desulfuromonas sp.
AAGCCTGGATCTTCTCAGGTGAGATTGACCCGGTGCACCCGGCCGCGCTCGTGCTGTTTGTAACCTTTCTAGCCATGGCCCTGCTGGCCAAAAAGTCTTTCTGTTCCTTCCTCTGTCCGGTGGGGACCCTCTCGGAAGCGGCCTGGAAACTGGGAGAGAAGCTGTTCGGTCGCAACATCAAAATTTGGCCTTGGCTTGACCTGCTGCTGCGCGGCGCCAAATACGCGTTACTGCTGTTTTTTGTCAAGCTGGTGTTGATCGATATGCCCGTCCTGGCGTTGCAGGGATTTATGGCAGCGCCCTACTGGGCAATCGCCGACGTTAAAATGCTGCACTTCTTCACGGAAATGTCCCTCACCAGCCTGGTGGTTATCGTGGTTTTAACTCTGCTCTCCGTACCGTTCAGGAACTTCTGGTGCCGCTATCTTTGTCCCTACGGCGCACTGCTCGGTCTACTGAGCATGCTCAGTCCGCTGAAGATCACCCGGCGCGCCAGCTCCTGTACCAGCTGTGGCGCCTGCAGCCGTGCCTGTCCCTCCCTGATTGACGTCCAGCAGAAAACGCGGGTCCATTCACCGGAATGCACCGGCTGCCTGACCTGCGTCAGCAACTGTCCGGAGGACAACACTCTGAACATGGCGGTCTGGACGCGCCCCTTGCCGGGGCTGTTTTTTGTGGGAATTGTCCTGCTACTGTTCGGCAGCGGAGTTTTGACCGGGATGCTGAGTGGCCATTGGGAAACTATTCTGACCTACAACGACTACCAGTTCCTGATTCCCAACGCCGTGCGGTTGGGCCACTAAGCCGGACCGTTGCGTTTCCTGGATTCCGCCTGCTTGGTGCGGCGGGTGGCAGTGGCCTGCCAGGGATCATCCGGCCAGGGATGTTTCGGATAACGTCCCTTCATCTCTTTTTTGACCTCCGGGTAAACCGTGTCCCAGAAATTCCTCAGATCACGAGTAACCGCCAGCGGTCGCCCGGCCGGTGAGAGCAGATGCAGCAGAACCGGCACGCGACCAGCGACCAGCTGCGGCGTATCTGTCAGGCCGAACATCTCTTGCAGCTTGACCGCCAGCACCGGTCCTTCCCCACCCGAATAATCAACCCGGATACGCGATCCGCTCGGCACCTCCAGTCGTTCCGGCGCAAGCCGATCGAGTTCAGCCAGCTTTGCCCAACCGAGCCTGGCTTTCAGTGCGGCGAGCAGGTCAATTCGAGCCAGGCCACTGCGACTTTTCACACTTGTCAGCCAGGCCGGCAGCCACTCACTCAGACCGGCAAGCAAGGCGGAGTCGGACAAGTCCGGCCAGCCCTGGTCCGCCATCTGCACGTGCAGCAGACAGCTCCGGGCCTGAAGCTGGCGCGCATCGCGTGTCCAGGGCAGGATGTCCAGTCCGCGTCGCTGCACCAGGTCGAGCAGGGCCGGCACGCTATCTTCGGCACGAACCTTTGCCGGCCTCGCCTGCAGGAGCAACGCGCCAAGCCGGCGCACCTCCCTGACCATCAGCCGATCAGCGGCATCGTCCCAGCCAGCCTCGCGCTGCCAGGCAAGGTCGCTGCCGAACAGTTCTTCAACTGCCGGCCGGGACAAGGCGCTGGCCAGCCGGATTTCTCCATCGCCCCGCTCTCGCCCCGCCAGCTCCACAGCCACCAGCCATTCGGCATCGCGGACGACAGAACCAGGAGCCAGTACAGCCCCCTGGCCATTGCGCAGCAGGTAGTGCCCCCCCCCCCTGGGAACGACGTTGTGCGATCCGGTCGGGATAGGCACACGCCAGCAGAGAGCTGATCGTGTCTGGATCGGGGACAATCTCCCTGCCGGCTTGGGTCCGCTTCCGCCAGTAAGCGGCGGCACGCTGTACCGGGCCACTCCGGGGTGATGGATCACGCTGCAGCAGGACAAGCCGTTCGAGCAGATCGCTCGTTCCAGTCGTGCAGGCAGGACGGGATCTGCCTTGCAGCAAATCCCGTTCAGACAGCAAAGCGACCAGCTCGCTTCCGACCCCGGGGAAACCAGCGTCAATCGCGGCCACCAGAAGGCGAGACAGTCGCGGGTGCGCCGGGTAATGGGCCATGCGCCGTCCCAACGCAGAGATGCCACCGTGAGCGTCCATCGCCCCCAGCAGCCGGAGGAGGCGGTGTGCCGCATCAAG
>PKTY01000222.1 GCA_002869725.1 Desulfuromonas sp.
AATCTTCCATTTGGTAAGGACCGCCTGCTAGTGCTCGCGTTCGTATTGATCCTGTTTGTTTTTGGCGGCTTGATCGGGCGCAAGTACTGGATAAAGACCCATCCCGCGGTGATTCCCGTTGCCACTGACCAGTCCGAGCCGGTAGGCCTGCGGGACGTGGTGCTCTATTTCGGCGATCCGGCCGGGGTCGTGTTGTTGGCCGAAACCCGTGAGATTTCGGGATGTCAGGATGGTCAAGCCTGTCTTGAGACGACTCTGCAGGCCCTCATTGACGGTCCCATTGGCGACCTGGTGCCGATCATTCCGGCACAGACACGGTTGCTGTCCGTAGCCGAACAGGATGGTCTGGCGACGGCCGATTTCAGTCGCGAGTTGATCAGCGGCCACCCCGGCGGCAGCGTCTCGGAACTTTTTACCGCTTATGGGCTGGTCAACACCCTGGCCGAGAATTTCCCCCATATTCGCCAGTTGCGTATTCTGGTTGAGGGCGAGACCGTCACCAGCTTCAAGGGGCATATTGATCTGCGGCAGCCGATCAGCGCCGATTTTCGCTTTACCCGCCAACCGAAACAGGCTTTGCCGGTTGAGCAGATGCTGGATGCTGTTGAAGAATCCATGCCGTTATCAGAGAGGGAACAAGAATGAAGGATTTTCGTACCGCACTTCAAGAGCGGGTGCTGGTGCTGGATGGCGCCATGGGGACCCTGCTGCAGGATCGAGGCCTGAAGCCCGGCGGCTGTCCTGAAGAGATGAATCTGGTTGCCCCTGAGGTGGTGACGGGGATTCATCGCGAATATGCTGAAGCCGGTGCTGATATCATCGTGACCAACAGTTTCGGCGGCAGTCGTATTAAGCTGGCTCATTATGGTCTGGCCGATCGCGTTACCGAAATCAACACCCGTTCGGTGGAATTGGCGCGCGAAGCGGCAGGCGCTGAAGTATTCGTCGCTGCCTCCATGGGTCCGACCGGTCGTTTTCTGGAGCCGGTCGGTGACGCTACCTTCGATGAGATGGTCGAAGTGTTTGGCGAGCAGGTGCGGGCCTTTGCTGCTGCCAAAGCCGATCTGATCACCCTGGAAACCTTTCTCGATATCGCTGAGTTAAGAGCCGCGGTTATTGCCTGCCGGGAGTTTTCAGACCTGCCGGTCATGGCCCTGATGACCTTTGAGGACGGCGGTCGCACGGTGCTCGGCACCTCGCCGCAGGCGGCTGCGGTGACCCTCGATGCACTGAAGGTCGACGTGATCGGTTCCAACTGCGGACTCGGCGTGGACGGTATCTTTGAGGTGCTGGAGCAGATGCGCCAGGTGACTAACCGGCCGCTCATCGCCCAGGCCAACGCCGGGCTGCCGCAGCTTATCGACGGCCAAACTGTGTTTAACGCTACCCCTGCTGAGATGACCGCTTACCATGAGAAAATGATTGCCCTCGGAGTGCGGGTCATTGGTGGTTGCTGCGGTACTACGCCGGCTCATATCCGCGCCATGAGCGAGGCGCTGGACAACCGGGATCTGTCCTGGACGCCTCCACCGCGCCGTTGTTTTCTGTCGAGCCGCACGGCGGTCGCGGCAGTGGGCGGCGAGGCGCCCTGCGCCATTATCGGCGAGCGTATAAATCCCACCGGCCGCAAAAGCTACGCCGCAGAGTTGCGAGAAGGCAAGACGGCTTACATTCGCCGCGAGGCCCAGGAACAGGTGGCCGCTGGCGCACATCTGCTCGACCTTAACTGCGGGGCTCCCGGTGTCGACGAGCCGGCCGCCCTGGAACGGGCGGTGCTGGCCGCGGCCGGTGTGGTCGCCCAGCCCCTGGTGCTCGATTCTTCAGATCCTGCAGCTTTGGAACGCGCCCTTAAGGTAGCCGACGGCAAGGTGCTGATCAACTCGGTTAACGGCGAGGACAAGAGTCTCAAGGCGGTTCTGCCCCTGGCTGCTAAATACGGAGCGGCGGTCATCGGTCTGGCCCTGGACGGCAGCGGCATTCCGGAAACGGCCGCTGAGCGACTGGCGGTGGCCGAGGACATTCTGGCTGCGGCTCTGCAGGTCGGCCTGTCCCGCGAGGATGTGATCATTGACTGTCTGACTCTGACCGTCTCCGCCGAGCAGAAGCGGGCCATGGAGACCATCCATGCCCTGCGTCTGGTTAAAG
>PKTY01000204.1 GCA_002869725.1 Desulfuromonas sp.
GATCTCCTTAAAATAGTCGATATCAAAAAACAACAACGAAATGGCATGCCCATAGCGCCGGGCACGCTCCAGTTCTTTCTCCATGGCCTCGTGAAAGTAACGAATGTTATAGAGACCGGTCAATTCATCGCGATAAGCGAGTTCGCGGTATTTTTTGTTAGCGTCGATCAGCTTTCCGACATATTTGCTCGACTCATCCTTGGCCTGTTTTAGATCCATGACCAGCTGTTCGTAACTGCAGTTAAGTCTGCCAAGTTCCTGGTTGGCTTCCTGCAGCATCTCGGAAAGGGGTCTGATCTCGTCACCTGAGACATCGAAAAAGCTCAGCACCTCATTAGAACTGAAGGCGACAGCATCGATGAGGTCTTTGGTTTTCTTTTCGCTCAGGCCGTAATCGTCCGCCAGGAGTTGAAAAACATCCGCTATATTATTTCTGCCCTGGCTGCTGTGATAGACAGCGGAAATCTTGCCGGCCACATCCAAAAGATCCACGGCTTTCCGATAATGGTCCGGCGCACAATCAGCGTGATGGTGATAAAACAGCGGCAGATATATGCTCTCCGGCAGTCCCCATTCCTTAAGCAACGCTCCGCCCAGCTCGGCATGGCAAATACCAAACTGCTGCCGCTCGATGGTATGGCCAGGCAACTTGGTGCTGTTCTTCAGCGCCAGAACTTCCATATACGAATCGGTACAGTGCTGAAAAAATACCAGCACGCCGATATCCTGGAGCAGGCCACTGACAAAGAGGTCATTACTGTCATGATTGGCCATAGGAGCGAGCATCTGGGCCGCAACCGCAGCAGTGACAGAACGTTTCCAAAAATAATTGAAATCGAAGACACTTGATGGGTCGCCCTGCAACTTTCGAACGATAATGAAAGATAGAGCGATATTCTTCAGTGCATTGATGCCGAGTATCGCCAAAGCGCTTTCGATACTCTTTACCCGCCCTCCAAAACCGTACATGGAAGAATTAGCCACCTTCAGAAGTTTGGCGGTCAACGACGGATCGGCGGAAATGATCTTACCCAACTCGGCAAAGCAGCTGTCATCGTCTTGCACTGCTTCCAGAATGCGCATGACGATGTTTGGTGGAGAGGGCAGTTCCAGCTTACGGCTGATTAAGAAGCCGACATCTTCAAGGGACTGCATATTCCGACCGGCATCCGATGTTTCTGCCTCGGTTGAATTATATTCTTCTGGCATGAGCGAGTACCCTCCAGTGCGAACAGGGATAATTCATCTCTACATCTCGGCCTCTGCCCACAGTGCTAACAGAGTTTCAACCTGCCTGTGGGGAAAGCCTGACTCTTTCCTTCTAATGACAGGCCGAAACCGAGAATGATGCATTAACCTAGTTCATTCGAAACATTTTATCTTGCAACGTTTTGTACCATATTTCGCATACCAAACAAAGCCAACGACAAACCGCAAGTAGCACAACCCCTAGTCCTTGGCGACGACGAAACAATTGTTGAAGCCATGGCCTTCTATGGTGAGCTTGGCCGACTCGGCGGCATCCAGGGAAGGATATTTGCCAACCCACACGCGAAAGTAGTTGCTACCATTGATCAGATTGCGACAGACACTGGCGGAACCGTACCGGCTGCGTAATTCTGCCGCCAGACGCTGCGCGTTAGCATCGGAGCTGAAAGATGCCACCTGCACGGCATAACTCTCGACCTGATCACTGGGAGTCGACCGATAAACGGTTCGACCGGCAGCATCCTGAGCTTGAAAACCCAGAGCCTCGATTTTAACCGGAGCAGTGCCCGGACCGACAACACCGAGCTTATCCGCCGCCGCATAAGAAAGATCGATAATGCGCCCTTGAACGAAGGGGCCACGGTCATTGACCCTTACCACAGTCTGACGGCCGTTGGCTAAATTGTGGACGCGAACAGAAGTACCAAGGGGCAGGGTTTTGTGGGCGGCGGTCATGGCGTACATGTTGTAGATTTCGCCATTGCTGGTTTTACGACCGTGAAATTTACGGCCATACCAGCTGGCGAGACCTTGTTGAACAAACCCCTGATGACTGGGGAGAGGCTCGTAACGCTGACCGTTGACGGTGTAGGGTTTCTGGTGGGGCTTCAATCCGACAGTGGAGGGACTTTCCAGCACTTGAGTCTGATA
>PKTY01000082.1 GCA_002869725.1 Desulfuromonas sp.
TCAATCGAAGCATGGATGCTCTTGTCGATCTAGCGGATCAGGTCATCGATTAAACGCGTCAGCGATTTACCAGGCAACCGGCCCTCTACTCCACCGGATGCTCGGCCAGATACTCCGGCGTGAGGAACTGGAAGCGGTGGATCATCCGGTTGAGGCTGTCGACCACCCAAATGGTGCCATTCTGGTCGACATCGATGCCACGTGGCAAGTAAAACCCCCCGGGGCTGACACCGTTGGTTACCATCGACTTGCCGCCAACTCTGAGCAGAAAATCGCCCTCCCGGTTAAAGATTACAATCTTATGGTCGAGAGCCTCGGTGACATAGATATGGCCGAAAGGATCGACAGCGAGCATTTTTGGCACCCTAAACGAACCAGCCGCAGTCCCTCTTTCCCCAAATTCGCGCACGAACTCGAGTTCCGGATTGAACATCTGCACCCGGGCATTGAGGGTATCGAGGACATAGACGTTGCCCTGTTCATCGACATCGACATCGGTGGGGTAGTTGAACTGTGACGGACCATTGCCGCGCTCGCCGATGGTGCCGATGACGATCCCCTCGGTGGTGACGACCACCAGCTGGTGAAGGGAGGTGTCGGCCACCATGATGCGCCCGTGGGCGCTGTCGAGGGCGATGGACGTGGGTCGGCCGATTTCGGGGAGTTCGATGGTCCGCTGATAGACTTCGTCGGGGCCGAAGATGACGATCTTCTTGAGAAACGGGTCGACCACGTAGAGGCGCCCCTGGTCATCGATATCGACGGAGTATGGGACGGAAAGGAGCGCTTCCTGGCCCGTCCCGGTTTCCCGGGCCTGGTTGAGCAGCCGGCTCTCCAAACGGTTGAGGTCGAGGATGACCACCTGACGTCGGGTGGTATCGGTCACAAAAACCCGCCCCTTGCCATCGGAAACCACATCGGTCGGCCCCGCGAACAGATTGGCCGGCGGCTTCTCACCGAGGACATACTGAGACATGAACCCGTCCTGCTTGCCATGGAGGTCCATATCCGAAAAGTAAGGCTTGATATACTCGATACGGGGAGTTTCAGGGGCCGGCGGGAAAAAAAAGCGCTCACGCTCGACCTGCACCTGCTTGCTGGCGCAGGCCTGCATGATGAGGGATAGGCCCAAAATCAACAGCAGAGTGGGAAACGAACCGGGAGCAAAAAGTTTCCTTGTGGCGTTTAAACTCATAGACCTTCCATAATTTTTATCCAGGCAGGCAGTTCTGCATCCCTGTCCTTGGGGCTTGGCGTTGTTGGTCATCCGGCCCTTCCATCTCTAGAGGTTCGTCCCGAACCAGATGGCAATATACACCATCCTAGGGGTTGGGCACATAGCGATCCTTGGCGTAGCTCTTCGGGTTATGGCAGCCGACATAACAGGTGTTAGTCGAGCCGTCCTGCACCCATTCAAGAGGAATGTCCCAGTCACCAAAATCGGGGACCCGCTTCATCAACAGATAGGGCTGGTCGGCGCCGTGTACCCCGTGACAATTGCGACAGACTCGCGCCTTGCCGGGCCGCTGCAGGTGGAACCAGTGCAGGTTGCGCGATCCGTTGCGAAAGCCGGTGGCTGTCAGGGTGTACTCGCTCTCGAACCCTTCGGGATCGTGACATTCAAAACAGAGCGCAAATTCATCGGCCTGATAGGGAACGTAGAGCTCCCGGGGATAGGCCGCCTGGAGAAATGGCCGATATTGCGAAGCATGCGGCGCATGACAGTCCCAGCAGTGCCCCTCGGCGACCGGTTGGTGCCGGGAGACTGCCCCATCGTTGATCTGGCGGATGCCACCGTGGCAGGCGAAGCAGACCCCGTTTCCGGCCTGGTTAATAAGGTCTTGTTGCTGGCCACGATGGGGGTCGTGGCAATAGTCGCAGCGTCCGGTTCGCACCGGGCCGTGGACGTAATCGCCACTCGGCCGTTCGTGGCACTGGGCACAGAGCAGGCTGCCGATTGCAACCAGTTTCATGGAACCCGGACCGGGATGTTTGAGCCCTGCAGATTCATGGCAGGCGTCACATTCCCCACCCGCCACAGGTGCATGGAGGTTGGCTCCTGTCCCGAAATCCGGGTGACAGGCGGCGGTCACGCACCCCGCACCGGCAAAAGCCGGCAAAGCATCCAGGCAGAAAA
>PKTY01000220.1 GCA_002869725.1 Desulfuromonas sp.
ACGGCCTAGAAACGACTCCTCTTCCAGAGCCCCCGGAGGGCGAATCAAACCGGGTTCGGGCTGGCGTTTGAAAGGTCGGACGGCCAACATGAAGGGCAAGGTGATGCTGGCCAGGCTGGTGCCGACAAATGCACGGCGACTGAGGCCTTCGGCCAGGGGTAGCGGTTGCTTTGCTCTGCGGCCAAAGGTGAAATGCTCGTTGGGGCAGCGGGACAGGCAGTCCAGACAAAGGACGCAGCGTTCTTGGTTGACCTGCCCCAGCGTATCTATGGCGCCCGTCCGGCACAGGTTGTTGCACTGCCCGCAGGCATGGCAGGAAGGCTGACGATTGGTGATGCGCCAGAGAGCCAAACGTGCCGGCAGGCCGAGTAAGGCGCCTAAGGGACAGAGATATCGGCAGAAAAAGCGCCGTTGCAGAAATTCCAGAGCAAAGACTGCCAGCAGCATCAACAGGGCCGGCAAGGCCAGGGTAAAAAGCTTTTGCTCAAACGGCAGCACGGTTAGTCTCAAGAGTTGGTATACAGGCTCCGTCAGCAGGTTTAACCAGGCTGGGCCGTGCTGATAGGTAAAAGTAAAGAGACCTTCAATGGCCATGGCGAAGGCTGGATAAATGGCCATGGTCAGACCGCGCACCAGAATGGCAAAGGGGTCAATGAAGCCGACCAGCGGCAAGCCGAACAGAGCACCGACCAGGACCAGCACCAACAGGGCGTAGCGTATCCTGGGCAGGGTAGACGGTAGGGTAAACTCTCTGCTGCCGATGAAAGGCCGGACAGCGTCGAGCAGGGTGCCCATGGGGCAGGCCCAGCCGCAGAACCAACGTCCCAGTAGCAGGCAGGAGAAAAACAAAAAAACCGCCGGCAAAACCAGCAGGATGATGCTGCCTGCGGCAAGTGAAGCGGCTAAAGCTACCAGTGGGTCGATGCGAAACAGCAGGTTGACGACCCCGGAGAGTTGATCCTGGCCCTGATAGTCGGTACGCAGAAACAATGTCAAAAAAACGATGATAAACAGTAGTTGACTTAAACGCCGCCATCGGTTCGGTTGGGGACGGTTTGTCATGGGACTTCGATTCTGTTGATACGATTTAATTGCGCGGTGCCAAGGCCCATGTTCGCCGCCATTACGGTGCTGCCGATTTCGTCGGGAGTACGGTCAAAAAGTAGAGTGGCGCAGGCATCTGCCGCAACAGGGTCGGATGAAGCGAGGATGGTGTCGTTGATGCGCACATCGCGCAGATTGCCGCCTTGAGGGCCGTTGCGCATCAGCATGCGCGTGGCATCGATTACGGTCAGGGTTGGGCGCAGAAGGGTGGCCAGGTCGGCTAGGTTCTGATCAAGTTTCCGATGCCAGTGGCCGCGATTGCCGCCCAGTACGCCCATGCTGTTTTTGAGCCCAAGGGATAATCCGGCGCTACCGTGCTGCTTGGCAACGGGTACATTGATGTAGCAATCGGCTTCCAGTGCATCGCGATAAATATCCCAGCTTTTCATTGCCTGTCCTTGAGGAATGCTGGTAGTGACAAATTTGCGCCGATCCATATACTCACAGCGCACTTTACTGTTGCTCAGGGCCTTTATCGCCGGCAGAATGCCGCTGTTTTGATAGCAGCGGCGTGCCTCATTGCAGGGACGGTCAAAAATGCGCACCTGGCTGGCTCCGGCTTCCAGGGCCATCTCTGCCAGGGTTCGAACTACCAGCGGGTGGGTGGTGGCGGCCATTTCCGGCGGCCGGTCAAAGCCGATATTGGGTTTGATAACCACCCGGGCACCCGGTTTTACAAAGCTGCTCATACCACCGACCAGGGCCACCACCTGTCGTACCAGTCGTGGGTAATCCTGGCCTTTGCCCAGGCCGACAGTGGCCGTGAACAGATTTCTCGGCGCAGCCCAGGCGATGGAGCGGTTTGTAAAGGCCGAGAAAGGCCATTGTTGGATCAAGGACCAGGACAGGGACCAGAATGCTGCATTCTGCAAAAAGCGGCGACGGTCCATAGGGCCTCCTTTGCGGTGGTAGCAGTGGCGGGTTTTTGTTTTTGCGAGGTGCTGCCTCGAAATAGAAGTATAGCAAAAACTATCAGTGGCTCTCTTGCCCGGCATAATTTTCTCTGCGGGTGTATCTGTTTCAGGGTTGAT
>PKTY01000209.1 GCA_002869725.1 Desulfuromonas sp.
AGGAGGGGGCTTAATCGATGGGTGCTGGGCGTTAACCGGGCCGCATCCATGGGCCGGAGTCGGATCTTTGCTCCCTAAACAGCCGTCTCACCCGACCTCAAACCTCTCCATCCACAACGCCAACGCCGCCAACGTCCAGAACTGGCGGCGGCCGTAGGGGTGGTCGAGGGGGGGTCGGCGGACAGCGTCGAGGGCGTCTGGGCGAAACAGCCCCGATACGGCGAGAGTCGTGTCGAATGCCCGGTCGACGCGGGACTTTAATTCGCCGACATACCAGGTCTGCAGCGGGACGGTGAATCCGGTCTTCTTGCGGCGGCAGATCTGTGGGGGAAGTTTGTCGGCCATCACCTGGCGCAGCAGCACCTTCTCCCTGAACCATCGCACCTTGTAGCGCGACGGGATGCGGGCGCAGAGTTCGACCAGTTTATGATCGAGGTAGGGAACCCGCGCTTCAACGGCATGGGCTATGGTCATGCGGTCGTTCTTGACCGGCAGGTCATCGGGGAGCCAGGTGTGGAAATCGAGGGCGAGCAGATTGCTCAGCGGATCGGCCCCTCGGCTGAAGTGCCCACGGACAAATGGTTCAACATGTCTGGTGTCGGCGATGCCGGAGGTCAATAGGCTCTTCTGTTCGTTAGCGGTGAAGACCGCCGCCAGGGCCAGGTAGGCACGCACCGGATCGTTCTCGCCCTGGGAGGCAAAAACGCGCTGCAGGGTCAGGTTGCCGGCCAGGCGGCTGGCGACCCCCCAGAGGGTTGACGGCAGCAGGCGGCGGGAGCGGCGCCCCCAGAGCATGGCCCGGTACTTGGGGTAGCCGGCCAGGATTTCATCGGCGCCCTCACCGGAGAGGACCACGCTGACATGCGGCTTGGTCGCCTGGGCCATCAGGAAGGTCGGCAGGGTGGCCAGGTCGGCGACCGGTTCATCGAGATGCCAGGTCACAGCGTCGAGTATGCCGGCGGCGGCCTCCTCGGTGTGCAGGACATGGTGCCGGCAGCCGAACTGTTCGGCGACCAGGCGGGCATAGGGGAGTTCATCGGCTTTTCCGTCGCGAAAGCCGACGGAAAAGGCATCGACCGGTCGGCCGGACACTTCAGTCATTGCCGCCACGATCAGGCTGGAGTCAAGCCCCCCGGAGAGGTAGGTGCCGACCGGCACATCGCTGATCAGGCGCAGGCGCACCGCCTCCTCAAAGGTCCCCCAGAAACGCTCCTGCCATTGTTGCCCGTCGGGGCCATCGTCCGGTTCGAAATTCAGCGACCAGTAGCGGGAAATCTGCGGCCGGCTCCCAGGTTCGATACTGAGAGAGTGGCCGGGGGGCAGTTTGCGGATGCCGGCAAACAGGGTGTCCGCGCCGGGGGTGTAGCGGAAGGTCAGGTAGAAGGGGAGGACATCGCGGTTGAGTTTTCGGGCGAAGCCCGGCACGGCAAGGAGGGCCTTGGCCTCGGAGGCGAAGTAGAAGTCCCCGGCCTGTTCGAGGTAGTAGAACGGCTTGATGCCGGCCCGGTCGCGAACGGCGAACAGTCGACGGCGGTCGGCATCCCACAGGGCGAAGGCGAACATGCCGCGGAACCGGTGGGGACAAGCGTCGCCCCATTGCCGGTAGGCCCGCAAAATCACTTCACTGTCGCTCTGGCTGGTGAAGACATGCCCGAGGGTTTCCAGCTCAGCCCGGATTTCGCGGAAATTGTAGATCTCGCCGTTGAAGACCAGCACCTCCCCTTCCGGGGAGATCATCGGCTGGTGGCCGGCGGGGCTGAGATCGATCACCGACAGGCGGCGATGCGCCAAGCCGACCCCCTCTGCGGTGAAATACCCATGGTCATCGGGTCCACGATGGGCGATAGCCGCCGACATGGCTTCAAGCAGGTCGACAGACCCCTTGCCCAGGTATCCGGCTATTCCGCACATCTCGGAATCCGTGAATCGTGAAAGGTGAATCGTGAAAGGTCAAAGGGCAATAAACCAATCCCGATTTCGATCCCGATAGCGATTTGGAGTTTGGCGAGCGGCATCTGCCTCCTGACCCTTGGGGTTTGGCCTTTAACCCTCAATCCTCAACGTTTAACTTTTGACTTGTTCTGACTGACCGTCCGCCGATAAAGATCGAGATAGCTGGCGGCGACAGCC
>PKTY01000231.1 GCA_002869725.1 Desulfuromonas sp.
CCATGGTGCTGGAGAAGGAGATCAGCGCCCCCAGCCAGATTGCAGGCAACAGCGGCCAGCCGAGCCAGCGGCCGATGCCGATGCCGAGCAAAGTGGTGAGGATGATTTGCAAAGGGGTGCCGATCAGGGCGATGGCGCGAACCGGTCGCAGCTCTTTCAGGGAGAATTCCAGGCCGAGAGCAAACAGCAGGAGGGCGACACCGATCTCCGCGAGTTTTTCGATCTCGTGGATGTCGCTGACGGTGACCCCGCCGGTGAAGGGTCCCACCAGGACCCCGGCGAGGATGTAGCCGAGCATCAGCGGCTGCTTGAGACGATGGGCGACCAGTGCGCCGGCCAATCCCGCAACGATGATAATGACAATGTCAGCGGCGATACCCATGGGGGGAAATCTCTCCTATTGAAAGTCGTTATGCTGCGCCGCGTTGGCGCAACGTCGCCATTTTATATGACAAGTGCGCACCCGACAAACAAATCGAACGATCAGGCCGAGAAATCTCTGCTGGGGAGCGGGGGGCGGGTGGGGACACCCTCGCGGGACACGACCGGGGGACACTCTCATGTGAGTGCCCCGGATCAGCGGGGGCCCCATTGACGGGACCCCCGCTTGAGATGACCGGCTCTGTTTGCTTTGCAACGGAGAGCTTCTTTGGCGAGGCGGCTACAGGCCTTTCTTCTCGAACCAGGTGAAGAGACCAAGCCCGACAAGGATGAAAGGAATGACGACAAACCAGGGAGAAATCCCCAGAACCTGCGGCAGAGTGATCTTGCCAAGATTGCCCCAGGCCAGCAGCGTCTGTTTCATCAGCGGATAGGCTTCTGCGTAAAGCGCTGCTCCGGCCAGCATACCGAGGATCGCCCAGAGCGCATGGATCCGGCCTTCAGCCAGGGCTCCGACCGAGGTCCCGGGGCAGTAGCCGGCGATCGCCCAGCCGATCCCGAACAAAAGACCGCCAACCACGATCGCGGCAATGTTGGTCGCCTTGACGCTGAGACTGATCAGGCCGGCGGCGTGGCAGCCATAGATGCCGACCATGCCGACCAGAACGGCGGTCATCATGAACTTGATGATGGTCATATCTTTCAGCAGCATGAAGCCGATCTGGCGCTCAAACCGCAGGACCTCACCTTTTTGCAGCAGAAAACCAAAAAACAACCCGGTTACCAATCCAATGACTTGTTCCATCACTGTCCTCCTTTTCCGTAGACCAGACGTGCCGTTAAGATGCCGCCTATCATGAAAAAGGCCAGGGCCAGCAGACCGCTTACGGAGAGTTGCATGTTCCCTGACAGACCATGGCCGCTGGGGCAGCCTCCGGCCAGGCGCGCGCCGAACAGCAGCACCGCTCCGCCGAAAAACGCACCGACGGCTCGCACCACCGGACTCGGTCCGAAGCGTTTCTCCCAGATGGGTGGCACGGTTTCCAGCTTGGCCGATCGACCGAGCTGTGAGGCCAGCAGCGCGCCGCCAAAGACGCCGACCACGAACATCATTTGCCAGTCGATCTTGATCTTGGTCTTTTGAAAGTAGGCATTCTCGGCAACATGGTCCGGGGCAACCGCCTGTTCTACCAGGCCGCTCGCCCGGACAAAGGTGGTGGACGCGCCGAGATATTTCGGTTTGTCGATGACCAGGGTCGTCACGACCACCGAGAGAACCGCGAGAATTCCGACCAGGGCGCCGGCAAGATAAGGGTTCCAGCGGGCTGAGAAGGGTGAAAATGTCATGGTTTAACCTCCCTGTGAGAAGAGTTTCATATATATGAATTTATATATAACCAAACTGGTCAGCTTTTGCAAGGGAAACTTACGGGCCAGTTTATAGCAACTGACCCCCGGCAGCAACGTGTCTGAGATGAGAAGGGGGATTCTGTCCCCAGATTCGGAAACGTCCCGCTCCTCGCCATGTCAAGGCTTGAAATCACGCAGCTTGCTGCTCAGGCGCAACGTTTACCAAGGTCGAATTCGATCAGAAATTCGGTGGCATTCACTACGGGTTTGATCTGGTTTTTCTCCTTGGTCAGGCTGACGATGCCGTAGCGCTCCATGGTTTTCAAGGTTCGTGACAAACTGCTGCTTTTTCGGCCGGTCAGCTCTCCCAGTTCCTTGATGGAGGCCGGGTGTTTTTC
>PKTY01000040.1 GCA_002869725.1 Desulfuromonas sp.
ATACGGCCCGCTTTGAAATGCAGAATTTCTGGGAGATCCTCTTTTCGCCGGTTGCAATCAGTAAATTTACGCATACCACCAGTTCCAGCTTCCAGGTCGCGGCCCTGTTCGTGGTTGGCGTTTCCTGCTGGTTCCTGCTGAAGAGGCGGCACACCATGATGGCAAAACGCAGCATCGTGGTTGCATCCGTATTCGGTCTACTGGCGTCAGGCGTGGTGGCATTTACCGGCGACGAAGGCGCCTACACCATCGCCCAGAAGCAGCCGATGAAACTGGCCGCGATCGAGGGGATTTATGCCGGCGAGGAAGGCTGCGCCCTCTGCGCTATGGGCATTCTCAACCCTGACATGCAGCCCGGCGACGATGACGATCCGTATATCTTTGCCATCAAGCTTCCCTATGCCCTATCGATCCTCGCCAACCGAAGCCTCGACAGTTTTGTTCCAGGCATTAATGATCTGGTCTACGGCAACCTCGGCCAGGGCATTGTCGGCGTCACCGACCGGATGGATTCAGGCAAGATCGCCCTGGCGGAACTAGCCCGTTACAAAGAGGCGCGCAAAAGTGGTGATGATCAGTCTGCCGAAGCGGCCCTGACAGTGTTCCGCCAACACCAGGATGACCTGGGCTACGGCTTCCTTCAGAAGCCGGAAGAAGCCGTACCACCGGTCGCTCTCTCCTTCTACAGTTTCCGCATTATGGTCGCCTTGGGCACTTTTTTCCCGCTGCTGTTCGCTGTGTTGCTGTTCTTCACCATGCGCAACAAGATTGAATCGCACCGCTGGCTGCAAAGTCTCGGCCTGATCTCACTGTTCCTCGGCTATATCGCTTCTCAGGCGGGCTGGGTCGTCGCTGAAGTCGGTCGGCAGCCCTGGGCGATTCAGGGTCTGTTGCCGGTTACAGTTGCCCGTTCAAACCTGACCACAGCGACTGTGCAAACCACCTTCTTCATTTTCCTGGTACTTTTCACCCTGCTGCTGATCGCCGAAGTCCGCATCATGCTCAAGCAGATTTCCATCGGACCGGAGGAGAATTAACATGATTGGACAACTTGATCACTCGGTTTTACAGGTTCTCTGGTGGCTGATCTGCTCACTGGTCGGCGGCCTGTTTATCTTTATGACCTTTGTGCAGGGCGGACAAACCCTTTTGCTGACGGCAACCAAAGATGAGGAAGCCAAAACGTTAATGATCAACTCGCTTGGTCGCAAGTGGGAGCTTGGCTTTACAACGCTGGTCTTGTTCGGCGGCGCCCTGTTTGCGGCCTTCCCGCTCTTCTACGCCAGCAGTTTTGGCGGTGCCTACTGGGTCTGGATCTTAATTCTTCTGACCTTTGTCGTACAAGCGGTCAGCTACGAGTTCCGCAAGAAGCCGAATAACCCTCTCGGCGCCAAAACTCACGAGATCTTTCTGTTCATCAACGGCAGTGTCGGTCTGTTGCTGATCGGTGCCGCAATCGGTACCTTCTTCACCGGCTCAAACTTTTCGCTGAATGACTACAACTTTGTGCAATGGCAACATCCGCTACGCGGCCTCGAAGCGGCTTTCAGCGTGTTCAACCTGTCACTCGGTCTGTTCCTGGTGTTTCACGCCCGGACTCTCGGCAGCATGTACTTGGTCAATAACCTGATCCACGCTGAACTGGAACCCACACTTCGCAAAAGCGCAGTCGTCAACCTGGTCTGTTCCCTGCCCTTCCTGCTGTATGTTCTCGGCTCGCTGTTAACCATGGATGGGTTTGCTGTTGACCCGGTAACCGGTCAGGTCAGCATGGAAAGCTACAAGTACCTGCACAACCTGCTGGCTATGCCGGTGCAGGGTCTCGGGTTCCTGCTGATCGGGCTCGTGCTGGTGGTGCTCGGGGTTGCACTGACCAGTTTCACGGCGAAGCGCAGCGGCATCTGGGCGGCCGGCCCGGGCACCGTGCTGGTTGTGCTGGCGCTGTTGTTCACTGCGGGTTATAACAACACCGCTTTCTACCCGTCAAAATTTGATCTACAGAGCAGCCTAACGATCCATAACGCGTCGAGCAGCCACTTTACCCTGACGGCCATGACCTATATTGCCCTGGCGGTGCCCTTCGTCCTTGCCTACATCGCATACGTCTGGCGGGCCATGGACATGGGCA
>PKTY01000277.1 GCA_002869725.1 Desulfuromonas sp.
CACTGCAACAGGAACAGGCACTGGAGCAGGTCCGCAACGTCGCCACCCTGCCAGGTATTGTCGGCCCTGCCCTGGCCATGCCGGACATCCACTGGGGCTATGGCTTTCCGATCGGCGGCGTCGCTGCCTTTGACGCCGACGAAGGAGTCGTCTCGCCGGGCGGCGTCGGCTACGACATCAACTGCGGCGTCCGTCTGCTGCGTAGCGAACTGGACGCCGACAAACTGCAGCCACATCTGGAGACGTTGGCGAACACCCTGTTCAACAAGGTCCCATCCGGGGTCGGCTCACACCGTAGCGACCTGAGACTCACCCGGGCTGAAGAACGGCGTGTCCTGGAACAAGGGGCCGCCTGGGCTGTCAGCCAGGGGTTTGGCAGCGCCGCTGACCTGGACCACATCGAAGCACTGGGCGCCATTCCCGACGCCGACCCGAGCCTGCTCTCCGAACGCGCCATGGAGCGCGGCCGCGACCAGCTTGGCACCCTCGGCAGCGGCAACCACTTTCTGGAAATCCAGCGGGTCGAGGCCATCCACGACGATGAAGCGGCCCGGGTCCTTGGCCTTTTCCCGGGCCAGGTCACGGTCAGCATCCATACCGGCAGCCGCGGTCTCGGCTACCAGGTCTGCGACGATTTCCTCAAGGTCATGCAGCGCGCGGCGCGCAAATATGAAATTTCCCTCCCCGACCGCCAACTCTGCTGTGCGCCGCTGCAGAGTCCCGAGGCGCACGACTACCTGGCAGCCATGGCGGGAGCAGCCAACTATGCCTTCGCCAACCGCCAAATGATCACCGCCCTGGTGCGAAACACCTTTGAACAGGTGTTGAAACTGAGTCCTGCGGATCTGCGACTGAGTGTTATTTACGATGTCTGCCACAACATTGCCAAGTGGGAAGAACATCTGGTTGATGGCAAAAAACGCCGACTCTGCGTGCACCGCAAGGGAGCTACCCGCGCCTTCCCGCCAGGCCACCCGGAAACGCCGGCCGCCTACCGGCACATCGGCCAGCCAGTGCTGGTTCCCGGTGACATGGGCCGCTATTCCTATGTCCTGCTCGGCACCGAAGTCGCTCTCGCCGAAACCTTCGGGTCCAGCTGTCACGGCGCCGGCCGACTCCTGTCACGCCGGGCCGCCAAGAAGCGGGCCCGCGGCCACGATGTGATTGCCGAACTGGCCGCCAGGAACATCCTGGTGCGCGCCGCAGGTCGGGCAACAGTTGCTGAAGAGATCCCGGAAGCGTACAAAGATGTCGCTGACGTCGTTCACGTGATGCAGCAATCGGGTCTCGGCCGCGTCGTGGCCCGGCTCAAACCGCTGGTGGTCGTGAAAGGATAGACGTCTGCCTGGAGGGTCAGTCTCAGCCTAAAACAGCACCATCAAGATTGTTAGGGAGACCAGACTGGCCAGGGTCGAGACAATCACCACGGAGGTGACGAAATCGGGAATGATGTTGTTTTCCTTGGCGATAATCGCCACCAGGATCGCCGTCGGCATCCCGGCCTGGAGAACTCCCGCTGCCATTTCAATCGGTTTCAACGCGAAAAGGAGAGCAAAAGCACACGCAAAAGCCGGAGCCAGCAACAGGCGGATTCCGGAGGCCAGCCAGACATCGGCTGACAGGGAGACCCGGCGCTGTTCGAGCAGCTGCAGACCGAGTGCAAAGAGCATCACCGGGATCATTGCATCTGCAAGCAGACCAATCATCCGCGTTAGCATCAACGGCACAGTAAAATCACTCATCGAAACCAACAATGCCGGCGGGAGCGCCCACAGGGCTGGCGTTTTCAACACTCCCCACAGGGCGCCCTTGCTGCCGCCCTGGGCCCAACCGGCCGCACCAACGCAGACCACGAAAGCCACAATAGTGATCGCAACGAAATAGAGCGTTGCAGGAACTGTGGCAGCCTCCCCCAGATGAAAGCGGATCATGGCCAGGCCGTAGTTCCCGACGTTGCCGAAAGATGCAATCATCACGAAAGCGGCAATCATTTTTTTCGGGCGACCGAGCCCTCGCCCGATTCCTCCCGCGACAATAATCGTCGCAAGGTGAGTAATAACAACAAAACTCACCATCTTCACAGCGATATCGAGTTGCATGTTCGCCGTACTGATTGCCTG
>PKTY01000266.1 GCA_002869725.1 Desulfuromonas sp.
AATCATGGATCATGTCTTGATAGACTCCCTGTCCAAGCGAGGCAGCGCAATCAGCCAGGCCGCGGCCATCCCCGCCGGGTACAGCCTTTTGACAAATGATCGCCTTGCTCTCGACAACCTTGCGGCACAGATCAAGCGTTCCCAGGAAGAAATCGAATATGTCGCCATCCTTGATCTAGAACAGAACATCCTGGCACACAACCATCTCGACCGGGTCGGCGGCACACTCCCTTTCCTCGTCGGTGAAATGCACGACCACCCGGACGGACTCACCATTACAAAAGGGCTTCATGACTGGACCGAGTGCATGGAATTCCGCCGCCCGATCTACTTTACCGAACAGCACATCGGCAACGTCGTAATCGGAATCAGCACCCGACAACTGATGGCACTTAAAGCTTCTGCGCACGAGCAGATTCTGCTGATCGCCACGTTTGTCACAGCCCTCGCTCTGCTCGGCGCCATGCTGCTCTCCTCAATCTTTCCACGCCCCATCGAACGCCTGACCGAGGGGGTCTCCAAGTTGCGGAGAGACGAACATGTAGGCAACATCCCCGTTCGTTCACGCAACGAGTTGGGCAAACTAACCCACAACTTTAACAAGATGGCACGCACGATCCAGCAACAGAAAGCCAGCCTGCACAACTATGCGGATGAACTGGAAGCCTCCTACAACGACATGGTCCGGATTCTCGCTGCAGCACTTGATGCGCGCGACAATTACACCTACGGCCACTCTGCCCGCGTCGCCCGGCTCGCCCTTGGCTTGGCTGACAAGCTCGCACTGGATACGGAAGCGAAGAAGGAGTTGGAGTTAGGTTGTCTTCTGCATGACATCGGCAAAATCCATGTTCCGGACGCTGTCCTCAACAAGCAGGCGAAACTGGACCAGGATGAATATGCTACGCTGACCCAGCATCCGCTGCTGGGGTCAAAGATCCTTGAACTCACACCGTCCCTGCGCAAATATATTCCGGCCGTCAAACACCACCATGAACGCTTTGACGGCAACGGCTATCCGGACCAGCTCAGCGGCGACGAGATTCCTCTTCACGCGCAGATTGTCGCTCTCGCTGATACTTACGATGCCATGACCACTTCACGACCTTACCGCGAAGGACTCAGTCGTGAAGAAACAATTGATGAAATCCGCCGCTGCAGCGGCAGCCAGTTCAACCCTGAGTTGTCCGAACTGTTTATCGATGTCGTCCTCTCCACAGCGGAGAACACTACGGAGGAGATAATGCCGGCGGAGTACCTATGCGCGTCGTAACCTGGCTCCACTACGGCCTGCTGTTACTTGCCCTGACGATCAGCGGCTGCACGTCATCCCGGCTGGATTCACTTGGGAAGATTGCAACAAAAATCACCAGTCCAGCTGAAACACCAGCCGAACAAACGCGGCAAAAGGTTGAACGTTTCCTTGCCAAAGGATCCCTGCCGGAGGCCCAGGCAGAAATCCTTGCCGCGCGTGACAAAGAAGTCGCCGAATTATCACTGGCAGACCTCTACACTGAGGTGGGAAATCGGCTCCTGCAAAAAGCCGAACAGGCAGGCTCGGCACGTCAGTTCGACAAAGCCGGCCGGCTCTACTCTCTGGCGTTGGAGATCTATCCGGTGAATACACAGATCCAATCAACCCTCGCCCTGTCGCGGCTGGAGATCAGCACCCGAATCGATCAATGCGTTGATGAATTGATGAAAAGCGGCCTGCTGGCCTATCGTGCAGGTGAATTAGTCGATGCGGTGGGCATCTGGAAAAAGATCGCCTCGTTCTACCCCAACCATTCCCCCTCTGAAACCGCAATTACAACAGCGGAACAGCAACTCAAAAACCTTGAAAAATTCACCCCTGACAAACCACTGTAATCCTACCCGACGACAAATCTTCGCATAAGACACTCGGTCTGACTCCTCAGCTAAATATGTCAGGGCTTGGTTCTCAATAAATAGGGAGTGCGGGAGGTTTCAACAAATCGTAAGGGACATCAAGGACGTGTCCCGACTGCCCGCTCTCGCTGCTTGAGGTGGCGCGCGGCGGCGAGGGGGTCCGGATTTTCATCGGCTCGGAGAACAAGCTGTTCTCGCTGTCCGGGTCCTCGATAGTGGCCGC
>PKTY01000262.1 GCA_002869725.1 Desulfuromonas sp.
GAACATGCAGGACCTCGAAAGCCAGCTGACCGATTTCGATGAGATCGCCTTCTTCGAGGATTCGGTCGGGGGGTGGTGAGGGCGTGGTCTGCAACCCATAGGCTCTGGCATGATTCTCAGCGCTGCGCAGCAGGCGCAAGTCCCCCTTGTGAATCAGCAGTTGCGCCCCGCAGGCGGTAACAACCGCCTGGTTGCCGCCTACATGATCGAAATGACCATGGGTATTGACCACCATTCGGACCTTGAAAGCGCAGCGCTCGGCCACCTGCAGAATCCTTTCCGGCTCATCTCCCGGATCGATGATCATCGCTTCCATCGTCTCCGGACAAGCCACCAGAAAACAGTTGACCTGCAAAGGGCCTACGGCCAGATGTTCAAGAAGAATCTCATGTTCCATTATCATCCTCCGACGCCGGACTGGAAAGCCCATGGCGTTTATCGCGTAACTGATCTTCGAGGGTGTTGCTGAAGCGCGAACGCTGTGGCTGACGCCCAGGTGGATCATTGGAAATTTTGCATGGTTTTTCCTCAGGAATCAATAAGTTGGACGTTTCGCCCTCTCCCTTATAAAAATAGCGGTCGTAAAGCCGGTGATATTCGGTCCAGGACGACTCACGATCCGGTTCCCGCTCGATATGGCTGCGCACGCCGTTGATTTTGGAATCGAGATCATCGAGGAAATTAAGAATCACCGCTTCCATAGTTTTCGGCCTTTTCGGCGAACCATATTCGTACTGCCCATGATGCGACAGCATCAGATGTTTGAGAAGCAACGCAGTCTGAGCAGGAAACCCCTCAATAGAGCGTATTTTTTGGTCAATCAGTTCAACACCGATCATAATGTGACCGAGCAGTTTTCCGGCATCGGTATACTGAAAAGATCGTTCATAACTCAGTTCGTCGATCTTGCCGATATCGTGAAGCAGTGCACCGGCCAGCAACAGGTCGCGATCAAGACCGGGATATCGCCGGCAGATATCCTCGGCGAGCGCCGCTACGGCCAGAGAGTGTTCCAGCAACCCACCAAGGTAGACGTGGTGCATCGATTTGGCGGCCGGAGCCTGGCTGTAACGGTTTAAAAAAGAAGGGTCTTCAAGCAGACTCTCCATCAAACGACGCAAGTGCTGGTCGCAAAGAGAAGCAATTAGAGTCTGCAACTCAGCAACCATCTCCGGAATCGGACGGCGGGTCATGGGGAGGTAGTCTCCCAGCTCAATTTCGGCTTCATGCAGCGGGGTCAACTGTTGTATCACCAGCTGCATTTTGCCGAGATAGACGCTCGCCTTGGCAGCAATTCTCACGAAATCATTCTTCTCAAAAAGGGCAGAGACATCATCGACCTGTTCCCAGACCTTACCTTCCACTTCGCCGGTGCGATCCATCAGCTTCAGGGTCAAATAAGGCCGGCCGTTCTTGGCCATGGCCAGGATCTTTTCACGAACCAGAAACGGGGCATCGACCCAGTCCCGCTCACGGATCTGATTAACAAAGACTGTCTTCAATATTCACTCCTGTAGGGCGAAGCGACACAATACATTCTCGGCAGTTCGCAGGCCGTCAAAAGCCGCACTCATAATCCCTCCGGCGTAACCCGCCCCCTCCCCGGCTGGATAGAGACCTGGATGGGAAAGGGACTCTCCCCTCTCATCGCGAACAATGCGCAAAGGAGCCGACGTCCGGGTTTCAACGCCGACCAACACCGCCTCGCGCGTCATAAAACCACGCATCTGGCGATCAAAATGGGGTAAAGCCACACGCAGCGCGTCACTGACGTAATCCGGGAGAACCTGGTCAAGCTCAGCTTCGACAACGCCGGGCCGACAGCTTGATCGGACAGGTCCGCTGCCTCGCCCGGCAAAAGAGAGAAGGTTCTGTGCCGGAGCGAGAAACTTTCCCCCGCCTGCGATAAAGGCCTGCCGTTCCCAGCGATGCTGGAAATCGATACCACCCAAGCCGCCTCCCCCCCAGTCATCCGGGGAGACAGTCACGACCAGCGCACTGTTCGACCACCCTGAAGAGCGAGACGCACGGCTCATACCGTTGACCACCAAGCCATCTGGCTCCGAAGCGGCGTTCACGACCTCGCCCCCTGGACACATGCAGAACGAATAGA